>JAPLDN010000288.1 GCA_026391755.1 Bacteroidota bacterium | reverse complement strand
TGCTGATTGGCCTGTGGGGATAAATGATAACGGCAACCTCTCTGCGAATCTGATACTGTCGCCCAACCCTGCCAATGAAAATGTCAGGATTTCATTCAACAATGAATTATCTAAAATTAATTCGGTGGAAATCATCGCATTAGATGGAAGGAGCATGTTTAGGCAGGAATTCTCTTCATCCCTTAAATCACCTTACGAACTTAATATAAGCTCACTGGCAAGCGGCTTATACATTGTCAGCGTGATGACCAGTGAAGGGTTGCTCAAAGCAAGGCTCAGCGTTGTAAAATAAGCCGGGTATCATCCTGGCCTTAACAAGGCATTATCATTCATTACCAGATTTTCACCCTTAAGCTATCGGGCCTCCACATAGCATCGCCCTGCTTTACTTCAAACGTAGCATAAAATTCCGGGATGTTTGCGAGAGGGCCTAAAACCCTGAACCTTGGAGGAGAATGTTCATTGCTTTTTACCTGATTCGCAATAGCTTCAGGCCTTGTGTTCACCATCCATGCCAGTCCATATCCAAGAAAATACCTCTGGTCGGGGCTTAGTCCCGCAATCATTTCCTTGTTTATATACTGGGAGGTCTTTTTAAAGGCTTCATAACCCATGATCACACCCCCCAGATCGGCAATGTTTTCGCCCTGGGTCAGCTCGCCGTTGACATGAAGGCTGTCGACGGCAATAAACTCGTTGAACTGCCTTACAATAAGTTTTGTCCTTGAAAAGAATTTCGTGCTGTCCTCCTTGGTCCACCAGTTATGCAGGTTCCCGAATTCATCATATTTGCAACCCTGGTCATCGAACCCGTGGGTGATCTCATGCCCGAAAGTGGACCCGCCTATGATGGAATAAAGAAGTGCGTCATCGGCCATGGTACGTTCATATCCGGGAATAATGATATTACAGCCCGGGACCACTATCTCATTATTTGAAGGATTGTAATAGGCATTGTAAGTCTGAGGTTCCATATCCCATTCGGTCCGGTCAACCGGCTTGCCGAATTTTGACATGTTGTAAGCAAACTCCCATTTGTTGGCATTCATTCCGTTTTTCACATATGATGAACGGTCGATAACCATGGAGCTTAGATCTTTCCATTTATCAGGATACCCAACCTTCATGATAACCGTACCAAGTTTTGTCAGGGCTTTCTTTTTGGTTGCATCACTCATCCAGTCCAGGTTCCTGATCCTTTCAGCATATACTTCCATGATCCTTTTACCTATTTCCTGTAGTTTCTCCTTTGTGCCTTTCGGCAGATATTCGTCAACATATACCTGCCCGATGAGCTCTCCGAGACTCCGGTCGGTTTGCTCGACAACCCTTTCCCACCGGGGCTTCGGTTCCTTTACACCACGAAGGACGGTTGAATAAAAGCTAAATGATTCAAGAAAGGTTTTATCATCAAGGAACCTGCTTAGACTGCCGATGAGATGAAACTTCAGGTAATTCTTCCAGTCGTCGAGGGGAACCGATTTTAGCAATCCGTTTTCAGCTGTAAGGAATTCAGGTTGTCCTACTACGACTGTGTCTACGGTTTTCAGGCCGGAGCTTTGCATAAACAATTCCCAGTCAAAATCCGGCATGGAGGCTTTCAGCCTTGCGAGGGGTATTTTATTGTAATTCTTCAGCGGATCCCTTGTGTCTTCACGTTTGCGGGAAGCCTTTGCCAATGCCGTTTCCAGTTTCATTGTACGGTCTGCTGCAAGTTTTGCAGCATCATCCTGGTATCCCATCAACTTAAACATATTGGTCAGATGCCCGTTGAACTTTCCGCGTATCATCACTGCCCTTGGATCATTGTCAAAATAATAATTGCGGTCGGGAAGGCTCAATCCGCCCTGGAAAATAAAAAGTGCCTGCTTGCTGCTTATCCTGTCATCCTGCCCAACGTAAAACCGGAACATGGGAGAACCTGAGACTGCATGTATATAAGCAGCTTCACTAACCAGGCCCCTGATGTCTTTTATTGCAGTTATCCTGTCCAGATCCTCTTTGAGATCGGCAAGCCCTTTTTTGTTGATGGATGCACTATCCATTCCTGAAAAGAAAAAATCCCCGATTTTCTGTTTATTGCTTCCTTTTCCGGCATCTTTAACTGCAGCCGAGGATTTGCAAATAGTTCTCACCTGGGCATTGATTGTGTCCTGGATGAGCTGCCACAACCCGTTTGCCTGCTCACTTGGCGGGATGGGATTTTCCTTGAACCATTTCCCGTTGGCAAACAGGAAGAAGTCATTGCCGGCCTTAACCGTGGAATCAATATGTGAGATGAGCGGATCAGGACTTTTTTTATTGTTTTTACCTGAGTTGCATGATGTTACAATCACGAGGATGGCCAGGAATGCCATCTTGAAAAACATTTTTTTCATAAAATGTGGGTTTGGATGTCCAAAGATCGGAAATTTCCTGACTTAAAAGCAAAGTCTATTTCCGGGAAAAGGGTTCCGCAGGTAAAAATTCAAAGCGGTTTATCCTTCCTGGAGCTGAATAGGGTAATGACCGTAGGTTTGAACGGTCTCTGAAATGGTTAACAGGGTTTCATCGCTTACCTGGAAAGGGATTTCACCATGATTGTCGGAGAGCATAAAACCTCCGCCTGGCGCGGCTTTTCTTATAAGGTCTTTCACAATGCACACCGTTTTAGTTTTGTCCCAGGTACACATTTCGATCCCGTTCATATTTCCAAGCACACTTAGTTTGTCTTTACAGGCCGCTTTCATCGTACCGATATCTTCCTGGGAGCTGATACCAACCACGACGGTGCCGGTATTTGCAATATCATCAACAATATCAAGTATCCTCCCGGAAGCGAAATGTGTGGCCGTGGGCCCATTGATCATTGCAATAGTTTGCCTGGCTATAAGGAAACCGGTTTTCAGATAGGTCTCACGGGGGATAATGGTGGTTGAAGAAACAGGATCGAAATAGCATATTGCGGTAGCTCCTGCCTCAAGCTGCATATTAGCATAATTAATGCAGAACTCCCTGTTTATATCCATCAGCCGGTTAAAGAGGTCAGGCCTGAAATGCATTATTTCAAGGTATTTGTCAAAACCCAATTGCATAACCGGTAATGAGAAAGGAGACATTACCACACCGATGATGGGTATTTTATTTTCAACTTCCCTGTTTAACTTTTCAGTGGCTTTAAATACCTTTTGCAGTGCTTTACAGGATCTGACATCAGGCGCCTTCAGCTGACAGATATGTTCAATGTTACTGATAATGGGTTCTCCTGAACCAGGAGGCCCGTCATCGGCCCAAATCACTTCCCCTCCAAAAGCTTCGGTTTCGATAGCGGCATAAAAGAAAGTATAAATACAATCATTCTGGTATTTCTGCCCCAACCGGAGCTGGCCTTCAATAATATGTTCAGGCCGTGAGAAATAATCCCTGATACTAAGCCCAAGTTCTTTTGCACCATGCATGGTCAGC
>JAPLDN010000080.1 GCA_026391755.1 Bacteroidota bacterium | reverse complement strand
GATGGCAGGCGGAGATACGCTGAAAAAGGATTCACCGAAAATCGATACTCTCGGAGCTGCCAGAGCTGCTAAAAGCCAGCCAACACTAGCCGCGAAAAATGCACCCTCCAAAACGGCTGTTGTTAAAAAAGACAGCACTAAAAAAGACACTGCAGGCGGGAATGCCCTTTTAAAACAACTTGGAAAAGACACTTCCAAGACTTCTGCCATGAACAAGAGAGCAGAAACCGAACAATGGATGAAGAACAACCCCTTGTTTGCTGTACTTGCCATGAATATATACCAGACCAAGGACGGACAATACCAGGCCGGCCAGACAGCAATGGTGGGCAGGGCGATGATCAAGGATACTGCGAAGGTTAACTATATGCTTCGCCTGGTAAAACATCTTTTTCCCAGGGATCTGAAACTTGCCTGGACTGTAAAGCCCGGCGAAGAAGCCAAAGACGTTCTCTCTCTTGTCGCCCTGAAAGTGACTTCCAGGGATGGTTCTCCGGCATTAGGCGGGGATGTGATCACCAATGCCCGCCAGGACTATGACCAGAATGGAAGGGTTGAAGTTTCCATGTCGATGAACGGTGAAGGTGCCCGTATATGGAAACGCCTTACCGGCGACAACGTAGGCAAGCAGATAGCCATCGTGCTCGATGGCTATGTATACAGTTATCCCAACGTCAACGGGGAAATACCCAACGGGATGTCATCCATTACCGGCGGAAACATGACCGTTGAAGAAGCACAGGACCTTGCAAACATCCTGAAAGCAGGTAAACTGCCGGCTCCTGCACATATCGTGGCCGAAGAAGTTGTTGGCCCGTCACTTGGTAAAGAATCAATCAATGCCGGTTTGATCTCCTTCATCATCGCCTTTATCGGGGTTCTCCTGTATATGTCGCTCTATTACAGGGGTGCCGGGCACGTAGCTGACTTTGCTCTTTTTGCCAACGTATTCTTCCTGTTCGGGGTTCTCGCTTCAATCGGGGCAGTTCTTACCCTCCCCGGTATTGCAGGTATCGTACTGACCCTTGCTATGGCGGTCGACTCAAACGTTATTATTTATGAGCGTATGCGGGAGGAAATGCGAGCCGGGAAAGGCATGAGGCTGGTTGTTAAAGACGGTTTCAAGCATGCCCTGTCGGCTATCATCGACGGTCACGTTACGACCATCCTTACAGGTATCGTTTTATATATTTTCGGTTCAGGCCCCATCCAGGGTTTTGCAACAACGCTGGTCATCGGTCTGCTGCTCTCCCTGTTCTCGTCAATCTTTATTGCAAGACTTCTTTTCGAATGGATGCTCGACAGGAACATGACTATCACAACAGGATACAAATGGAGCCAGAACGCCTTCCAGAATATAAAGATCAATTTCATCGGGATGAGGTATAAAATGTATATACTTTCTATTGCCATTATTGTCCCGGGCATCATCTCGATCTTTGTCCGCGGACTGGACCCGGGTCTTGACTTTACCGGTGGTCGCAGCTACATTGTTCGCTTCGATGAACCTGTTAAAACTTCCGATATCCGCGAATCTCTTGGAAAAATCTTCAAAGAATACCCTGAAGTAAAGACCTTCGGCCCCAGCAACCAGGTTAAAATCACAACCAAATTCATGATCAATGAGCGGACCCAGAAAGCCGACTCAATAGTCAACCTGAGACTGTTCGAAGGCGTTAAGGGATATTACACCACGGCATTCTGCCTTTCAGCATGGAAGTCGACCAGCAGTTTATTGCCGCTTTGCTTACCATTATCGGTTATTCCATTATGGATACGGTCATCATCTTCGACAGGATCCGTGAATATCGTGGGTTATATCCAAAGCGTGACCTGGCCGACAATATCAACGGCGCTATCAATTCAACCCTTGGACGAACCATTAACACTTCGGGCGTTACATTGGTTGTACTGATCGTGATCTTCATCTTTGGCGGTGAAGTTCTCCGCGGGTTTACTTTCGCCCTCCTTGTAGGGGTTATATCGGGAACCTATTCATCGGTATTCAATGCAACCCCGGTTGCCTACGATATCCTGATGGCCCAGAAACGCCGTAAGGAAAGGAAAGAACTTGCAGCAAAGGGAAAATCCAAATAGGATCCTAGAATAAGCTTAATAACGAAAAAGAGGCTGCCCCTGAGGGGCAGCCTCTATTTCGTTACAGCGTAACGAGCTTATGGCTTTACGGCCATGATAAAAAAACATCCGCAGTAAATCCTGCTCCTTCATATATCATTACACTTTTCTGTATATTTGTACGTTATTCCAGCTACTAATA
>JAPLDN010000236.1 GCA_026391755.1 Bacteroidota bacterium | reverse complement strand
GTGATTTTCGATTGCGGGAACGAATATTTTATCGCATTTGTGAGAAAATTCGTAAAAGCCTGTTCGATCTTGGGTTTGTCAATCAAGATTATAACCGGCTTCTTTGGCTTCTTAAAAATAATCTTCATCGACTTAGCCTGTGCGAATCTGTCATTCATCTGCAAGGTTTCGCCGATAACATCATTGAGGTCCTGTTCGGAAATGTTTAGCTCCAGTTTACCCGATTCGATGTTAGCTATATCGAGAAGGTCATTGACAAGGCCCAGCATGAAATTGCCTGTCTTGTGAATACGTTTTATGAAATCGGCCTGCTCGGAAGGCTCAGTCTTCCCATCCTGGTCGAGCAGGAGTTCAGAATATCCGAGGATCACCCCGATCGGGCTCCGAAGGTCATGGGCCGCAATTCCGAGGAACTGATTTTTAAGCTTATTCAGTCGGGCCAGTTCCTTGTTCTTCTTCGAAAGTTCACGTTGCATGTTGACCAGTTCATTGTTGAGCCGGCTCAACTCTTCATAAAATGAAACTTCCGGTTCCTCCACTGAGCCATTCTGAAGCCTGGCATTTTCTTTCGAAATGGACCGTATGATGTTCGTTTGTTCATTATTGATCCTGGTTAATTCAGTAAAGAGCAACTGTGCCCCGTTTTTAGTTGTGGCTGCTGCGATCCCAATACTGTCGTCAAAAACTCCTCCGAAAAATGAGAATGTTTCGGCCCCTTTCCTTGTGGAAATATTAATCTCCCAGCCGATAGCTGTACCTTTAAGTTTTAATTCAAGAAAGAAATTGAGCATTTTATCCAGATCCCCGGTGACCACAGTTGAGAAGAGCATACTTCCTTCAAGAGATGGCGACAGAACCCGGTCATCGTCCTGCAATATCTGGATCACACGACCATCCAGATTACAACGCAAAGAAAAGTGCTTCCCGATTTTTTCCATTCGTTCAGGCTGCTATTAGTTTCTCGGCGAGACTCACGGCTTCTAAGGCATTCAAAGCGCATCCATTTGCGCCAACATGTTCCCAAAGTCCTTCTGCAACTATAAATGGATAGCCTCCGACCATGATCTTCAATTCTGATGGAATTCCAGGGGCCGATCTGATATTTCTGATCATTTCTTCAACAGCACTCACATGGAATGTCATTGTTGCAGATATCGCCAGTAACTGAGGCTTCATCTCGCTAAGAAACCTTATTATTCCTTCAACAGGCATATTTGCCCCAAGATAATAAGTATCCCATCCTTCCATTTCGAAAAAATCAGTAACCATTCTGGCCCCTATCTCATGCAGCTCACCGGAAACACATGCTGTTACCATCTTCCGGTTTTTCTTTTCCCCTGTAAATAAATAGGGATATAGTTGTGACATGATCAACTGGGTAGCCCCTGTGCAAAAGTGTTCCTGGGCTACACTGATTTTATTGGTCTGCCAGAGACGTCCGATTTCATACTGGACAGGTTGAAACACATCAAGGTAAACCTCCCTGACTGTCGTCCCTGCCTCAACCTCACTGATGATGAGCGATAGAGCATCATTACGCTTGCCATGTAACAAGCAGTCCAGATAGGTACGGGCAAGAGGGGTCAGATGATTATCGGATGCCGGTAAAGAAATCTTCTGTTCCTGAGATAAAATTATACTGATGGCTGATTCCATTAATGGGTTTATCAGCTTGTTGTCCTCATCAGTACATGCTTCATTGATCCTGTATTTCAGCAGTTCAATGCTTTCTCTTAAGTCCTCCATCGGAACTTTTACTGAAGCAAGGAAAGTTTTAAGCCAGGAAATAAACTCGTCGAATAAAGCAGGTTGTCCGGCCCAGACAGCTTCTGCAAGGAAAGAAATGATCCAGGCAATGTCGCTTTTGAAATTCTTTTTTTGGTGTTCAGAATATTCACTCGCCATATCAGGCCGAAGTTTAAAATGATCCTCCAATATAATTCCGGGCAGGATCTCTTTAATCTTCAGAAGCTTCTCTCTTATTGCCGGATTCATTCCCATACTAAATGGTTT
>JAPLDN010000222.1 GCA_026391755.1 Bacteroidota bacterium | reverse complement strand
CTATTTTACTCTCTCCCTTATCATTCTGCCCAGCTTTAATCCTGCCTTCATCAATCCCGGCAGGCGGTTCCTGAGGACCCTGTAATATACTATCTCCTCCGCTCCAAAACTTTTATAGAACCTGCCAAGATTCGTATCATCGCCTCCCTCAAAGTCAAGGATAATATTTGTTCCTGCATTCTCCCTTATGAATTGTTCTATAAGCAGGAACATAGCACCGTTCTCCCTTGCCGGGGGAGATGAGGCGGCAAAAAGGAAGTAAACCCTGGGGCCATCGTTCAGGAAAAAAGCTGCAGAGGACAATAGCCCTTCTTCGTCGAAGGCACCCCTAACATGCCCGATTCCTTTTTCCACCGCGGTTGCCATCAGCTTCTCCATTCTTTCATAATGGAAATCGTTCAGCTTCCCCTCCTTATTCCCGAAATTCTCACGGAATAACTTTACCAGCTCTTCCGGGCGGAGGTTTCTCCCGGTATTAACGCCCGAATCAATTGCTTTCCTGATATTCCTCCGGGTATTCTGTGAAAAACCTGCAACTATTTCCTCATATGATCCTCCCAGGCCCAGTTCATGGGGATAGAGCTCATAAACTTTTCTGCATTTTCCTCACCGATAGGGTTTGAGGAAAATAAACCAAGCTGTTGGGTGAAAAACGGTTGAAACAGGTAGCATACTCCTGCTTTTCGTCCCGGGGTCAGCGGAAAAACAGATAAATAATCATCCGAAACCAGGGCTTCCCAAGCCGGGGCAACGATATCAAGGTACCACGAAAAAGCATAAACCCTCCGGTTCAGGGACCGGCTTATGCATCCATCCCACCTGGCCCTGTCAATTTCATTGTGCTTTAAATAGCTTATCATTACCCTATTGTACTGCAAACCTCAGCAGTTCTTCGTAAATATTACGCCAACCCAGCCACCGGCCATACTCAGAGAATGTCTCATTATGGCAAAGGCTTATAAACTCACCACCTGCAGATCTTACCATAGAGATCATATGATGGATGGTTTCAATACTTTGTTCTGGCGTTAGACGTAAGTAATCTTTCATTGTTACATCCATCAGAGTGACAGGATGAATTTTTAAGGGAAGGGTTTCATTCTTGGTAAGGTCAAAGAAATAGTACGGCCTGGCGATGCCGCTTCTGAAGCCCGGATGTGATGCATATCCCATAGAGAAATCGTCGGTGATCCCCACACTGATAAGGTTACGGTAGGTCCTGGGAAAGGATATTTTCATAAAGTGCTGGCGGCTGAAAGTGATATCATGCTCCAGAACCTGGCTGAGCCCTGAATATTCCTTGTCGAGCTTCCTCAGATGTTTATTGGATGAGAGCGAAGGGTGTATCCCGACTTTTTTATCCTGGTCAAGATTAAGTATAAGCTTATGAAGCGCCTTGTGCGTTAAGGGAACATTATTGTCATCCCCTCCGTAATCGGCAAACAGCATAAAATAATACGGGCTCAGGCCGTAGCGTGAATGTACTTTATGCATGTATTCGTAGGTATCATACGGGTCTGATTTCGCCCCGGCAAGCACTTTAAACCTCAGCAGGACATCGTAAAAATCAAATTTCAGGAGAGACCTTGCAATTCCACCTGCTGTCCTTGACAAACCCCGGCATCTGAATGCGTATGCATGGTCAATATCGATGGTTGGGATAAACGAGTACTCCGGCCTTTTTATTTGTACTCCCGGGAAACGCTTGGTAATAACCTCGGCAAGCCTGTCGGCCCAGAAATGAACAACAGGCATCTCCAGAAACTTCCCTTTCATGGCGATAGAAGCATGAGCCGGAAACCTGCCGTACTTGTCATGCTTTTGCTTTTCATACTCCTCGTATCTGGTGACCATGTAAAAGCAGGCGGCAAAGGGATCGAAGGACAAGGAAGATTGCTTATGGCCGGTCGGGAAGATCACAGTGAGACCCTCGTCTTCAGCTAAAAGGGGATCGACAGGGAATACGGTTTCCTCAAATAACAGGCTTTTTGACGCGATGAAGAGTTCCTTGCCCAAGGGTTCAGGCGCATAAACCAGTTTCGGCCCTTCAAATGATAAAAAATCATCCTGGAAGTTTGTAAAGGCACATTCGGTTCCCAGCAATTCGCCGAATATCAGTTTGCTGATATACCGCAAGCGGTTGGGAACAGATTGTGTATAGATCAGGATCATCGTTCAGGCTTTTGATGTTGCCAAATTAAAGAAAAAACGAAAACTTTCGTACTTTTGATTCAGAAATTTGGAACAGAACTGAAGGAAAAATGGATAATTTCATCGTTTCGGCAAGAAAATACCGGCCACAGACTTTCGATACCGTTGTTGGCCAGGCCACTATAACAAATACTCTGAAAAATGCGATCCGCCACAATCAGCTTGCACAGGCTTTTTTATTTTGCGGGCCAAGAGGGGTTGGCAAAACAACCTGTGCCCGTATCCTGGCTAAAACTATCAACTGCGAGCATCTTTCGCCTTCAGGCGAAGCCTGCGACCAATGCCAGTCATGCACATCGTTTAACGAGAATTCATCTTTCAATATTTATGAGCTTGACGGAGCTTCAAATAATTCGGTAGATGATATCCGCACCCTTGTCGACCAGGTAAGGATACCACCCCAGATGGGGAAATACAAAGTCTATATAATAGACGAAGTCCATATGCTCTCTCCCTCTGCGTTTAACGCCTTCCTCAAAACCCTGGAGGAGCCTCCCCCCTACGCGAAATTTATACTTGCCACAACCGAGAAACATAAAATAATTCCCACCATCCTGTCGCGTTGCCAGATATTTGATTTCAGAAGGATCACTGCGGATGACATGGTCGGACACCTGATGTTCGTGGCCGGCAAGGAAAACATAAGTATTGATGAAAATGCGCTTCATATCATAGCCCAGAAAGCCGACGGGGCCATGCGCGACGCCCTTTCGATTTTCGACCAGCTTGTGAGTTTCGCCGGTAATGACCTGAAATATTCTACTGTCATTGAAAACCTTAATGTACTTGACTACGAATACTACTTCCGCATCAGTGATCAGATTCTGAATGCCGATATTGCCGGGACCTTGCTTACCATTGACAATATCATCGGGAAAGGATTTGACGGGCAACATTTCCTTACCGGGTTCGGCGAGCATCTCAGGAACCTCCTCGTTTGCAAGGATCCTTCGACCCTGAGGCTGATGGAAACCGCCCCTTCAATCAGGAACCGTTATGCAGAACAGGCAGCTCGTTTCCAGGCTTCTCATCTTTTGACCCTTCTCGACATAGGGAACCGTTGTGACCTGGCTTATAAAATCAGCAACAACAAACGCATCCATCTCGAGCTGGCACTGATGCAGATGTGCTCTGCTTCAAATAAAGTACCTGCTGTCCCGAAACAACGGGGAGTCCAGGCTGCGCCCCAGACTGTCATAACTCCCCAGCCTCCTGCAAGTCAGCCGCCCCCGGCAACACCTGCTCCTTACGTTGTGCCTGCCAGGGAAAATCAAACCACTGTGGTCGAGAAACCTCGCCCGGCAGCAGCTGCGGTCCAGGCCACTGTTAAACTCAGGGATCTTAAAGAAACTGTTTCAGGAACAATTTCCATCAAACAGGCAGTTAAACCAAAGGACAGTAAGGCTGAAGTATTGGAAGACCCTGCTGCATATAGTAAGGCAACCCCGTTTACGCAGGAAGACCTGAATGCTGCCTGGAAAGAATATGTGACAGGTCTGAAAAGCGAGATGCCCCATCTTTACAACAGCCTGGCAGGATACATTCCAATTCTTAAAGACAATTTTAACATTGAGATCACACTTGAGAATAAGCTGCTTGAGACCGACCTCTTCCGGAAGAAAGGGGAAATGCTTGGGTTTTTGCGCTCGAGGCTTGACAATTACCAGCTGAGCCTTACTGCAAAAGTTGAAGAGAACAGCAGGGAATTAAAGCCTTATACCGACAAAGAAAAATTTGATAAAATGGCTGCAAAAAATCCTGCTTTGCAGAAGCTTAAAGAAGAACTTGATCTTGAAATAGAGTATTGAAATGAACCGTGTAATTTACGCTATAGGAGAAACGGTACTCGACATTATTTTCAGGGATGGCAAACCGGTGTCTGCCATCCCGGGAGGTTCCATGCTGAACTCTGCCGTATCCCTCGGCAGGGCCGGGCTTAGAGTGGAGTTCATCAGCGAATACGGTTGCGACCAAACAGGAGGGATCATTGAATCCTTCCTTCAGGAAAATAAAGTTGGAACCCGGTATATCAGAAGATATACCGAAGGGAAAACGGCCCTTGCCCTGGCTTTCCTTGACAGAAGGAGCAATGCGTCCTATTCTTTTTATACATCTTATCCCAAAATCAGGATGAAAGATCCCCTGCCCAAGGTGAACAAAGGAGATATTATCCTGTTTGGCTCAATTTATGCCATCACACCCGGCATTCACGGTAAAATAACACAATGGATAGGTAAGGCAAAAACCAGTGGAGCCCTTGTTGTCTATGATCCCAACTTCAGGAAATCCCACCTTGATAAACTGGAACAAGCCAGGCCATGGATCATAAAAAATATATCTCTTGCCGATATTGTAAGGGGTTCCGATGAAGACTTTCTTACAATTTTTAATCTGAAGAAGGCCGATGAGGTTAGAACGAAGATCAGGGCTTGTGGCTGTAATAACCTCATCATTACAAGGAACAGTAAAAGTGTGATCGCCTGGTTTGGCGATAAAAAGTTCCTGGTAAACATACCTCCCGTGAAACCGATGTTAAGCACTGTAGGCGCCGGAGATTCGTTCAATGCAGGGATTATCTATGCCCTGGCGACCGGAGGTCTTGGAAATGCCGCAGCAGAAATAGAAGCCACCGGCACTCCCGCGAAGATCATTGACTCAGGCATCTCCTTTGCCGCCGAGGTCTGTAAAAGTTTGGAAAACTACATTTCGACCGGGTTCAGTAAAAGTTTGAAGTCATGAGCCATTGGATCACGAAATCCGTATTAAGATCCATGGGCTGGAATACCGATGGCCGGGTACCACCGGAGATTAAAAAAGCTGTGATCATATCGGCTCCCCATACCAGCTATTGGGATTTTGTAATAGGCTGGATGACATTCCATGTCGCCGATGTGAATATCCGCTTCCTCATCAAAGAGGAAGTTTTCAGGGGCGCTTTTGGCTGGTTTATTAAGAAACTGGGTGGAATACCGGTCGCCAGGGGCAAGAAAAATAACATGGTCGAACAGCTTAAGGAATTATTCGAAACCAGCGAATCGCTTTATGTCGTTATAACCCCTGAGGGCACCCGTAAGAAAGTCTCCCAATGGAAGAAAGGATTTTACATGATAGCACTGGAGGCACATGTCCCCATTGCCTGCTCATTTATTGATTACAGTAACAAATCGGGAGGGATAGGACCGATCATCAATCCAAGCGGGGATTTTGAGAAAGACCTCCAGGTCATACAGGAATTCTATAAGGGGAAGAAAGCGAAACACCCCGAAAGGTTTAATCTTTCGGGATTATGAAGGGACCGGAAGTCAGTATATTAATGACTGTTTACAATGGTGAAAAGTATTTGAAAGAAACCATTGAAAGCGTAATCAGCCAGACGTTTGAAAATTTCGAGTTCATTATTATCGATGATGGCTCGACCGATAGTTCCAAAGAAATCATTGCTTCCTTCAGGAATAACCGGATTGTTTATGTATACCAGGCCAATGCAGGTGTTGCCGCTGCATCAAACAAGGGCCTGGCCATCGCGAAGAGCCGATATATTGCCAGGATAGATGCAGATGACATCTGTCTTAAGGATCGCATAAGGTTACAGTTTGAGTTCCTCGAGAACAATCCCGGTTATGTAGTATGCGGAAGTACAGCCGAGATGATGGATATGGAAGGCAACTACATATTTACATCCAGCCTTCCTCAGTCGGATGAAGACATCAGGAAAGTCCTTGAAAAGGAAAATTGTTTTGTTCATTCCTCCACTTTTTTCCGTAAGGAAGCAGCTTTAAAGATCGGAGGGTACAACGAAATGGTGAAGTTTTATTTTAACGATTATATCTTCCTTTACCAGCTTACAAAGCTTGGAAAAGCCAGGAATTTCAGCCAGCCCCTTGTGCGCTACAGGATGGTCCCCAGTTCAATCAGCCTCAAGATCCGGGATGCCAGGTTCAGGAGACTTCTGAAGGATATAGTCCGCAGGGGCACGGCCGGTGAGCACGAGCTCCTGTACTTCATCAATTTCGAGAAAACCCACAACCTGGATAAAACCGATAAGAAGTTCAATTACTACATCACACTTTCGAAAGTATACAGGATAGAAGCGAAAAACCTTAGGAAGTGCCTGCACTACCTCTTCCTTGCATTTAAAACTAAACCCCTGGCCCGTGGTCACCTCACCTCCGCAGTCATACAGATTATACTGCCGCAGTCT
>JAPLDN010000006.1 GCA_026391755.1 Bacteroidota bacterium | reverse complement strand
AAAGGGGACATGCAGATAACAGCTATACATGCAGAAGTTAAACTTTTTGATCTGTTCTTTTCGGGAGATGCAGACTTTTCAGGTTTAAAACCAGGAACCCCTGAAGCCTGGAATAACTTTATCAATACCAGCAGTATTAAGGTGTACGATTATTCCTCATCCCGGTATATCGGCCGTTTTCAATTTGCAGAAAAGGATAACGAAAAAAAAACAGATGTTCTTTTCGTTTTTGCCGACGGATCAAAGGCACCTGCATCAGCTTGTTTTTCCATATACAGCATGTTGAAAAGCAAGGATTGAGCTAAGCAAGGTGAAGAGAGCCTCGCATGTCAGGGGATTACTTCTTCGTAAGTTTTAACATTAACACAGCATGGGCGCCAAGTGTCGTTTTTACATTATCTTTCGTACTCCCAATATCCTGGTGTTTCCATAGATCCCTTAGATCGTAAGCTCCGTCGATGACATACTTCCTTATTGAGGTTTTAAGGTCCTGGTCGATAGTCACAGTTTGGCTACCCCGGTTGATGAAGCAGAAAGCATAAGAATTACCTTCAAGCGGTTTGAACCATATTTCAAGATCACCGTATTTCATCCAGCGTATTGCAGAGATTCCAAGTTTATCCTGGTCAATTGCAAGGACCTCGTTGTTTGTAAGGATTGAAACAGTTTCTTTTGACATTGTTCTCAGGTCATTGCCAGCCATAAGCGGGGAAGAGAACATGGACCACATGCTTATATGAAGTTTCTCCTCATCGGGGGAGAGGACTCCGTTCCCGACTTCAAGCATATCGGCATCGTTCCAGTGGCCAGGGCCTGTATAGGTCCCGATCTCGGTAAAGAGATCGATGATTTGAACCACCCCGAGTCCTCCCCAGTAATTTTTACAGTCAAAACAATTTATAATATCCTCGGTAGATCTCCACAGGTGTCCGACATTCTTTGCCCACTCCCATGGTTTGGTAGTACCCCATTCGCAGATGCTGAAAACTATCGGCCTGCCTGCTTTATAAAGAGCGTCACGCATGATAGTATAAGAGCCTTCGGAGTTTAGTTTACCGTGATTGCACCAGTCATATTTCAGGTAATCCACTCCCCAGGAAGCATAGGTTCGGGCATCCTGGAACTCATAGCCACAGCTACCCGGCCTACCCTGGCAGGTTGCCGTCCCGGCATCAGAGTATATTCCGAATTTCAAACCTTTCGAATGGATATAATCTCCCAGGTTCTTCATCCCCGAAGGGAAGCGTTCAGGATCGGCAATAATGGTTCCGTTTGAATCCCTTTTCACCTGCCAGCAATCGTCAATGACCAGGTAAACATAGCCGGCATCCCGCATCCCGCTGCTGACTATGGCATCGGCAGTTTCCCTGATTGTTTTCTCATTAATATCACAGGCGAATTTATTCCAGCTGTTCCACCCCATTGGCGGGGTTTTGGCCAGGTCTTCAAATTTTTGGGCCTGAAGGGCAGATACAAACAGCATCAGCCCAAGAATAAAATACTTTTTCATTTTTCCAGAATTAAAAACCCCGGGAACTACTGTAACCGGGGTTTTCATTAATTGCGGTGCCCGGAACAGGACTACTTAAATCACTTTTAGATACTTTTTAATTTATCTGCATCGCATTGCATAACAAACATATGCAAGATACATAAAGCATTTTGAGGGTAATCGAAAGTAACGAAATAACGAAAATGTTTCAGTAGAGGTTTCAGTAATTTGTATATTTGAAGTGGAATTTTAATTACTGTATCCATGGGAATTACTTTCAACCTTGAACTGAATAACAAAGCTACTAAAAAAAAGA
>JAPLDN010000282.1 GCA_026391755.1 Bacteroidota bacterium | reverse complement strand
AATTCTACTTTTGCAGGCGGTGAAAATCATTAAGATACCTGTACATTTTTATGCACTGGCAGCCATGCTGTTCTGGGGCATGTCCTTTGTCTGGACATCCGGCCTGCTTGCTTTTTTTCAACCTGTCACCATAATCTTTGTCCGCCTGTTGATATCTTCGGCATTTCTGTTCCTGCTGATGATTGTTTCAGGAAGGTTTGAGCGGATCCGTCGCGAAGACCTGTGGCTGCTTCTTGGAAGCGCAGTGTTTAATCCATTCCTGTATTTTCTCGGGGAGAATTTCGGGGTTAAATTTACTTCTGCCACGGTTTCAAGTGTCATAATAGCGACCATCCCGGTTTTTTCACCTATCATAGCCTGGCTGACTTTCCATGAAAAAATCTCCAGGCTGAATATTTTTGGCATCTTCGTTTCTTTCAGCGGGGTGGCGATCATGCTGGTCTCCCGTGACCTCTCTTTCTCTGGCGAAGGTAAAGGTGTGCTTGCGCTTTTCGGAGCAGTGATGTCGGCACTTGTCTTTTCAGTATTCCTGAAGAAACTCACTCAAAAATATTCGCCAGTGACCCTCGTTGCCTGGCAAAACATTATCGGAGCCCTTTTGTTCCTCCCATTATTCCTGATATTTGAGAGAAACGGGATTAAAGGAGTCCGCTTTAATTATCATATTATTTCATCCTTCCTCTTCCTGTCGGTTTTTGCCTCTTCCCTCGCTTTCGTTTTCTTTGCCAAAACAGTGAAAGAAATCGGCATCGGCAAGGCTAACATATACTCAAACCTGATCCCTGTCTTCACGGCTTTTTTCTCATTTTTTCTTATTTCGGAACCATTTACGGCTCAAAAGATCGCCGGGATTATTCTTGTAATCGGAGGAGTTTACCTGAGTGAAAGAAATAAACCCTCCTGATCCCTCATGGCTCATGGCTCACAGTTCACCGTTCACTATTCACCATCTTTTAGTACCTTTGTAATCAGGTATAGACTGCCCGCAATTAACCAGATATGCTATTTAAACCTGAACGATTAAAAATTAAGGATCAGCGTATGAAACCCTTCATAGATCCTGAAGAAATATGGGGTTTCATCAATAATGCAAAGCCTTCGAAAGAAAGAGTGAGGGGAATAATCTCCAAATCCCTCGACAAGCAAAGGCTCACCATGGAAGAAACTGCCGTTCTGGTCCAGGCTTCCGATCCCGGGCTGGTCGAAGAAATCAAGGAAGGCGCTAAAATACTTAAAGAGAAGGTTTACGGCCAGAGAATAGTTCTGTTTGCTCCACTGTATATAGGGAACCTGTGTATCAATAAATGTGCTTACTGCGGATTTAAATCAACGAACAAAGCCATACGACGTATAACACTTACAAACGAAGACTTAGTCGCCCAGGTGAAAGCGCTCGAGGATGCAGGACAAAAGCGCCTTATTCTTGTTTATGGGGAACATCCGACGTATGATGCGAGGTTTATTGCCGAAACAGTCAGGATAGTGTACTCGGTGCATAGTGGTCCGGGAGAGATCCGCAGGGTCAATATTAATGCCGCTCCAATGGATATTGATGGCTTTCGCATTATAAAAGACTCTAAAATAGGCACTTACCAGGTGTTCCAGGAAACTTATCATGAAGAAACCTACGCAAAGGTGCATCTTGGTGGAATTAAACGGAATTACGAATGGAGGCTCACCGCACTTGACCGCGCACAGGAAGCAGGGATAGACGACGTTGGGATTGGCGCCCTATTCGGACTTTACGACTGGAGATTTGAGGTTCTGGGCCTGGTTAGGCATACTAACCATTTTGAAGCGGTGTATAACGTAGGACCGCATACCATTTCTTTCCCCAGGATACAATATGCCTCCCAGCTTAACATTGACAAATCGCATATTGTTAGTGATGCTGAATTCACCCGGCTGGTAGCTATTCTGAGGCTTGCAGTGCCTTATACCGGTCTTATCCTTACCGCACGTGAACCTGCATCCATACGCGACGAGATATTGCAGTTCGGAGTTTCCCAGATCGACGGTGGAACTAACATTGAAATGGGCGGTTATGCTAAACAGGAACAAGCCGGGGCCCAGGATATAGATATGGAACAATTCCAGATCAACGATAACCGCAGCCTCAACGAAATAATGGAAGAACTTATCCAGCATGATTATATCCCTTCTTTCTGCACTTCCTGTTACAGGAGGGGGCGCACCGGGGAACATTTTATGGAATTTTCGGTACCTGGCTTCATAAAAAAGTTCTGCCAGCCGAATGCTTTGCTTACCCTGGCCGAATATCTTGAAGATTACGCCCCGGAAGCAACCAGGGTGATGGGTTATAATCTCATTCAGAAAAAACTGGCTGAAATGGATGAAGATTCATTCAAAAACAGCCTGACCGAAAAACTTGATCTGGTGAAGGAAGGGAAACGTGATTTGTATTTTTAAGTTTGGAACATGAAAGAGATCCGCATTATTGGCTTGCTGATAACCGATCGTATCAAAGAGGCCGGGCTTACACAGGGAGTG
The DNA here is from genome assembly GCA_026391755.1 of Bacteroidota bacterium. Taxonomy (GTDB): domain Bacteria; phylum Bacteroidota; class Bacteroidia; order Bacteroidales; family FEN-979; genus CAIRDP01. The sequence goes on along the minus strand of JAPLDN010000282.1, from coordinate 3,462 downwards.
CTCTCAGCATATGCACACCTTATCAAATCAAGACTTGGCTTTCATGAAGTCAACGAGGATGTATGCAGCAGAACCGGGGTAATCGTTCTTCACCTGAGCGGGGACCCTGATGAATTTGACTTATTTGAGGAAAAACTTAAAGAAATAGGCGGCCTCGAAATTCAGCATATGATATTTAAAACCTGAGGCAGAAAGATTTCAGTAATGGAGCAGAAGTCGCGAAAAGAATTGGATAAGGAATTCCAGGAATTTTACCTGTCTTCCTCAATTCCAAGTATGAAAGTTGCCCTTTCCGTTACCCTCCTTCTTTTTGTAGCGTATGCCATTGTTAATCGATCATTGTTTGGTAACCTGCCCGAACAACAATATTTTTTAAGGTTCGGGCTTATTGTTCCCACACTGCTGCTTTCCCTGGTGGCCCTTTTCATAAAACCCCTGCGCAATCACCTTTCCCTTATTTTTATTATCTTAAACCTGATTTCATGCATTGCGATATTTTACGTTGGCGTGACTTCCGATATCACCAGCCGGGGGTATAACTATTTTTATGCCTGGGTGATGCTGGTCATGATCGGGATGCACACTTTTTACCGAATTCGTTTCTGGGATCTTATCATCCTTAATGCAATGCAACTGCTGGCTTATGTCCTCGCATCGCTGATAAACCGCAGTTATACACTGCCAAACCTTTTTCTGAACCATCTATTCTTTGTTGTATCGGTAACCTCGCTTGGATTTTTCATTTCTTATATTTTCCAGAACCTTAACTGGAAAAATTTTTTACATCAGAAGGCACTTACTGAAAACTACCATAAACTTATACTTGAGATAAGGGATCGTAAAGAGGCTGAAGAAGAATTACTTCGCTCCGAAAGAAAATATCATGAAGCCCTTGATAGTTTTCCCGACTGGGTGGTTGTTTTTGACAGGGACATGAATATTATCATGGTAAACTCCACCCTTAAACTGCTTGCAAAGGAGGCAGGCCTTGGTGAAGAATTAACCAATATGAACCTTAACGATTCATTTCCCTTTATCGGTGAAGATGAAATCGAAAACATTAAAAACGTCTTTGAAACAGGCAGGATTTCCATCGCGGAAATGAATATTGAATATAAGGGAAAGAATGTTTTTCTTGAGACCAGGAAAATCCCTATGATCAGGAGCAACAGGGTTGAACAGGTAATGGTAGTTACAAGAGACCGTTCCAAGGAGAAAGAACTTGAAGCCCTGCAGATCAGGAATTCCGAGACCAAGGAGATCATGCTTAAGGAGATCCACCACAGGGTAAAGAACAACCTTGCGATTGTCATCAGCCTGCTTGTAATGCAGGGAAGAAAAAATCCGGACCCGGAATTCCAAAGGCTGGTAAGGGACATTGAACTCAGGATCAGGTCAATGGCCTTAATCCATGAACATCTTTACCGTAGTGAAAACCTCGACAAAGTGCCTCTTTCAAATTACCTTCAATCCCTGGTGTCGATCATTTCAAGCACTTTCAGCGGTCAAAAAATCAGGCTGGAGATGGAACTGGAGGATATCCGGGCAAATATTGAGACGGCCCTGCCCCTGGGCCTGATTACGAATGAACTGTTGACAAATTCTTATAAATACGCTTTCCCGGGAAGGAAAGAAGGCATTGTTATATTAAAACTGGAAAAATACGGTTTGTCGGGGTTTAAGCTTGAAGTTTCCGATAATGGAGTGGGACTCCCTGCCGGATTTGACCTCAAAAGCCAGGAATCTCTCGGGATGTTCATTATTAAACTCCTGGCTGAACAGCTGGATGGCAGCATTGATATAACTTCGAAGGGAGGAGTTTCTGCAACAATCATTGTCCCTGCTGTTTAGGCCATAAATTAAATTGATATGAAAGATATTTGGGTTATTGGTATCAACATCAGTGATCGGGCCGGGGCTGTACCCCTGGTTCAAAATGTGCTGGCAAAATTCGGTTGTTCTATCCGCACCAGGCTGGGTTTGCATAACCCCGACCCCGGGGCATGTGCAGGTTGCGGGCTGATTTTACTTGAATTATGCGGAGACGCTGCTGAATTCTATAAACTGGAAAATGAACTCCTGAAAATAGAAGGCATACAAGTAAAAAGAATGGTTTTTAAACAAGGGTAATCCTGGTCCCTCCGTTATCTATCCCAAGCATGGTTGTCTTGGTAATGATTGTATCTTTCCCTGAATTTTCCACAAAGTGAATTGCCGCCCTGATCTTAGGGCCCATACTCCCGTCGGGGAACTGCCCTTCTTCAAGGTATTGTTTTGCTTCAAAAATAGTTAAGCGGTCAAGCGATTTCTCCTGGGGAGTGTTAAAATTGATACAGACTTTAGGGACGTCTGTAAGGATAAAGAATTTATCGGCATTGATCTGTGAAGCGAGCAGTGCCGAAGCAAGATCCTTGTCAATAACAGCATCTATTCCCTCCAGCTTATTGGGTTCAACATAATAAACCGGGATTCCTCCCCCTCCTACTGCAATTACAATATTATCCTGGCGGGCAATTTTCTCAATGGTTTTTTTATTCAGGATCACCAGTGGTTTAGGAGAGGCAACAACCTTTCTCCATCCTCTGCCGCGAGGATCTTCCCGGAAAACCGAATTTGATTCGGCAATGATTTTATCGGCTTCTTCCTTTGTATAATATGGTCCTACTGGCTTTGTCGGGTTCCTGAACGCGGGATCATCTTTATTTACAAGCACCTGGGTAGTTATTGTGATTATATCCCTTTCCATCTCATACTTTTCGAGCACGTTCTTGAGCTGTTGCTCGATGATGTAACCAATAAACCCCTGGGAATAAGCTACGCAGATGTCCAAAGGCATCTCAGGGATTCCAAACATTTTATACCCGGCCGAATTGGCGAGCATAATGTTCCCCACCTGGGGGCCGTTGCCATGTGTTAACACCAGGTTGTAATCACGTTTCATAAGTTTAACAAGACTCTCGGAGGTAGCATAGGCATTTGCTTCCTGCTCCCCTATCGTCCCTTTCTGATCGGAACGCAGAAGAGCATTGCCTCCAAGTGCAACAACAGCAAGCTTTTTCATAGCAAAGGGTTTATACTGCAAAAATAGGATTTTTTTCAATCTTTCTTCCCTTCGCAGCATGGTGGGCAAGCAGCCATAAGCATGAAACTACAGCAAAAGGCATATTATTTCGCTTTCGCAGCTATAGCCTGCTGGTCAACCATTGGTTCGGCTTTCAAGCTCAGCCTGCGTTACCTGGACCCCCTCGGACTGCTTCTGTTTTCCTCAATTGTAGCCGTCATTGCCCTGTTTATCATTCTGCTTGTCCAGGGGAAACTTTCCCTGCTCTTGAAAACCTCATCCGCCGGAATCCTTAATTCGGCACTTATGGGCCTCCTCAATCCTTATCTTTATTACATAGTACTTCTGAGGGCCTATGAGCTTCTGCCGGCACAGGAAGCAGGGACTTTGAATTACATCTG
>JAPLDN010000399.1 GCA_026391755.1 Bacteroidota bacterium | reverse complement strand
TGATCAGCGGATGATGTGTTGGCATTGTATTTTCCTGGAGGTTCAGAAGTTCTTCATAAAGTTTTTCACCAGGCCTTAAACCGGTATATTCGATCTGAATATCCTTTCCTGCTTCCAGTCCCGAGAGCTGAATCATGCGTTTCGCGAGATCAACAATCCTGACCGGCTTTCCCATGTCGAAAATAAAGATCTCACCTCCCTTGCCAATTGCCCCGGCTTCAAGCACAAGCCGGCAGGCTTCGGGAATGGACATAAAATACCGTATCACTTCGGGATGGGTTACAGTGACCGGACCGCCTTTTTCGATCTGCTGCCTGAACAAGGGAATGACCGAGCCGTTTGAACCAAGCACATTCCCGAAACGGGTAGTGATGAATGAAGTCCGGTTCAGTTTGTTCATGGCCTGGCAATAGATCTCGGCTATGCGCTTGCTGGCCCCCATCACACTGGTAGGGTTCACTGCCTTATCGGTCGAGATCATAATAAATTTCTTTACCCCAGATTCCATGGAAAGGTCAGCCATGACCCGGGTTCCGTGAACATTCGTAAAAACTGCTTCGCCGGGATGGGCTTCCTGCACCGGCACATGCTTGTAGGCCGCGGCATGAAAGACAATTTCGGGTTTGTAATGCTCAAAGAGAGATCTCATCCGCAGGACATTGCAAACATTACCAAGGATAAAGTCGAGGGGCACGTTCTTATACGCGGCTTTGCAATCTAGTTCGAGACTGTGTAAAGGTGTTTCGGCATAGTCGATAAGGATCATCCGGGCGGGAAGGAAGCCTGCAACCTGCCGAACGATCTCAGAACCTATGGAACCCGCGGCGCCGGTGATCATCACCACTTTATTATTCAGGTACCGGCTTATGTCGTCGGTGTCGAGTTCAATCACATCCCGTTCAAGCAGGTCTTCGATATTCACCTGTCTGATCTGCGAGAAGCTGAGCTGTCCGTTGACCCAGGCAATAGCCGGGGGAACCGCAAGGACTTTCGTGTCATATTTCAGGCAGAGGTCCACCAACTCCTGCCGGTAAGCCGTGTCAACCGGGTGGTAAGCGAGGACCAGCTGTGCAATAGTGCGGTCCTTCAATAATGATTCAAGCCGGGAAGGGGGGTAAATATCGGCTCCTTCGAGTTTCTTATGCTGCTTGGCTTTGTCGTCGTCGATGAAGGCCATCACTTTGTAACGTGTAGCCGCATCGCGGTCCATCACATGCTTGGCGCTGATGCCTTCCTCCCCGGCTCCGTAAATGATCACGTCAACCCGTTGCCCGCCGGGATTCTGGAATTCCAGCCAGGCGATTTTTACGCTGGTCCTGAAAATTATCATCCCTACGGTAGTGATCAGGAATTCGAGCATGATGATGGTGGTTGGGATCATAAACCAGTGCATCGTGAACCAGGTTACAATATTGGTGAGGCCAAGCACCAGGCTTCCGGCAAGAAGCGTGAGCACCACGCGCTGTCCGTCGGCAGTGCTGGTATACCTGATCAAACCGGCGTGGGTGCGTGAAATCAAAAAGCTTACCCCTCTAACGGCAAGGATCCAGGGTATCAGTACCGGGAACGGCTTGATCTCACTGGCGGGGATGTCAAAGTTGAACCTCAGAAGGTAAGCGAGGATAATGCTTCCCAGCACGATCAGCATATCGATGAGCCAGATGATGCCCCTGGGGGTGTTCCTTCTTAAGGATAAAATGTTCATAGCGGGTTCAAAAATAAGGAATCCCCGGCTTGGTTCATATGCCTGGCATGAAATATGAAAGCGGAAGCAGTAAAAACTTGCAAAAACCCGGGTTTTCTATTATTTTTACTGCAGTATGAAGAAAGTAACAACAGGTAACTAATTTCCATGAAAAAAAGTTTCTGGCTTTGCATAGTCCTTATGTGCTGTTTAAGTGTTGCACCGGCTCAGCGGCCTTTTCCGAAAAAAAGCATCTCCCCGGGTCAAAGCAATGGATTTGCCGTTAAGCAAGCCCGCTTACAGGGCCGGGGCCATATACCTGTTGCGCTTGTATCAGACCAGTCGGGCCGTTTGCGCCCGGCATCCGAACGCTGGGAATGGGATACTCTTGTAACTTATGACACCGTCGGAGGAAGGGAAAGGAGCATTTGCCTGAGGGATAATAAAGGTAACGTTCAAACGGAGCTAAAGGAAATCTGGTCCTCGGGCATATGGTTGAATTACTGGAGGTATACATATACCTATGATGCGGGCGGAAACCTTATCAACTGGAGCTGGGAAATATGGACCGTAACAACATGGGTGCATAACGCCAGATGTTCTTTTACATACGATGTTAGCGGTAATGTGCTTTTGTACTATGCAGAGGTTTGGGATTCCGGGGCCTGGGTTAACAACTGGCAATCGGTTTACACCTACGATGCCGCCGGGAACAATATCCTTACAATCGATCAGCAATGGCAGGCAGGAGGATGGGTTAATAACGGGAGGACTACCTGCACTTTTGATGCCAGAGGGAATATGCTTACCTATGCATTTGAAGGCTGGCAGGAGGGTGCCTGGCTGGATCTCTACAGGTATACATTCACTTATGATACATATGGAAACCAGATCTCTGAGATGACGGAGGACTGGGTAACCAATGTCTGGATATATTCCACGAAAAATACCTATACCTATGATACCGGAGGGAACCTGCTCACAAACCTCTACCAGAACTGGCAGTTGGGTTCATGGGTCAATTCGATGCGGTTTACCTTTACAAACAATACTCAGGGGAAACACCTCGTTGAACTTGCGGAAAGATGGAATAGCGGAAGCCTGCAGTGGGAGAATTACTGGAAGGATACTTATACCTATGATGCCAGTGATAATATGCTGCTTCATCTTGCAGAGAATTGGCTGGCCCAGCCGGGCAATTGGGTTAGCTCCTCTAGAACATCCTATATTTATGACATGAACGGAAACTCTATAAGCGGGAAGAATGAAGAATGGTATTCGGGGAACTGGGTCCCGCGCATGGCCGACATTTACATTTACAGTCAGCAACAGGAAGCTTGGTACATCGGGCAGGTGTACCGGTATGAAGCGAACTTCACATCATATTATAACGGCATCAGTGAAAACAAGGACAACGCCGGTTTCTCGGTCAGCCCCAATCCTGCCAGCGACAGGATCAACATTGAACTCAAAGTTCCTTTTAAAGATGGTCTGCGGATGAATGTGTACGACGTAAATGGCAGGATAGTGGAGGCGCAAACCCTGCATGCTGCCATGACTACAGTCGATGTGAGCGGGCTGGCCGAAGGGGTTTATCTTGTCAGGTTGGGATCATCTCCGAATTCCCAGGCTGCCAGGTTCGTAAAAACAGGCAGATAGTGAATTTTACTTTCAATTGTGAACAACTTTAAAATATATG
>JAPLDN010000423.1 GCA_026391755.1 Bacteroidota bacterium | reverse complement strand
TCAGCAACCGGTGTGGCTTTCACACGTAACCCGGCAACCGGTGAGAATTATTTCTACGGAGAATGGCTGCCTAACGCACATGGAGAAGACGTTGTTGCTGGAATCCGCACACCGAACCCAATCAATGAGATAGGCAAGAATGAACATACCCGCCATCTTCCTTCGCTTGAAACTTCCATGAAGGTTGTCTATAAAGAACTTGACGCCATCCAGAAGAAACTCGAGAAGCATTACCGCAATATGCTTGATATCGAATTCACCATACAGGACGGCAAGCTTTATATGTTACAGTGCCGCGTTGGAAAGCGTAACGGTCCGGCTGCTGTGAAGATGGCACTTGATATGTATGCCGAGAAACTGATTACAAGGGAAGAAGCTGTTTTACGCGTTGAGCCTTCACAGCTTGACGAACTTCTGCACCCCGTGCTTGACCCGGCTGCCGAAAAGAAAGTAAAACCCATTGCAAAAGGTTTACCTGCAGGCCCCGGAGGCGCTTCAGGCCAGATCGTATTCACTTCGGAAGAAGCTGTAGCATGGGCAAAGAAAGGCAAAACCGTGATCCTGGTCCGTGAAGAAACCAACCCTGAAGACATAGAAGGGATGCGTTCTGCACAGGCTATCCTTACTGCCCGCGGCGGTATGACTTCACATGCAGCCCTTGTTGCCCGTGGTTGGGGCAAATGCTGTATTGTAGGCGCCGGTACCCTCAAGATCGAAGCTTCAAAAAAGACGCTGAAGGTCGACAATATCACCCTGAAAGAAGGTGATTATATTTCATTGAACGGATCAAAGGGTTACATCTACAATGGTGCTATCAATATGATCAAGGCTGCCGAAGAGAATCCCGATTTCCAGAAGTTCATGAAACTCTGCGATGCAACACGTACCATGAAGGTCCGCACGAATGCCGATACGCCCGACGATGCTGCAAAGGCACGCGCTTTTGGGGCCGAAGGTATCGGACTGTTCCGCACAGAGCATATGTTCTACGGAAAGAATGCCGAGAAACCACTATTCATCCTGCGTAAAATGATAGCTTCCAAATCTGTGGAAGAAAGGCGCAAAGCATTAAATGAACTTTTTCCATATGTAAAGGAAGACATCAAGCAGACGATGGCTGCCATGGACGGATATCCAGTTACAATCCGTACCCTGGACCCGCCCCTGCATGAGTTCATTCCTCAGAATCCTGAAGGCCGTAAGCAGATTGCCGACAGCCTGAAGATCTCGATGGAGGAATTTGACAAGCGTGCAAATGCCCTGCATGAGACAAACCCTATGATGGGACACCGCGGCGTTCGGCTTGGAATCACTTATCCCGAGATCACCGAGATGCAGGTAAGGGCTATTTTCGAAGCCACAGCCGAACTCATGAAGGAAAAGAAAAAACCTTTCCCTGAGATCATGATCCCGGTAACCTGTGTGGATACTGAGCTGAAGGACCAGTACGCTATCATTGAGACTGTATACAAGGAAGTTTTAGCCAAGTTCAAGATGAAGGAAATACCTCATATGATCGGCACAATGATAGAAATACCCAGGGCAGCACTCACTGCCGACAAGATCGCGACGATTGCACAGTTCTTCTCATTCGGGACCAACGACCTTACCCAGATGAGTTTTGGATTCAGCCGCGACGATATCGGCAGTTTCCTTCCAGAATACCTTGACAAGAAGGTGCTCCCGGTTGACCCTTTCAACATACTTGACCGCGAAGGCGTAGGCCAGCTGATGAAGATTGCCGTTGATAAAGGGCGCAGTGCACGCAAGGACCTGAAGATCGGTATCTGCGGAGAACACGGAGGCGAGCCTTCATCGGTTGAATTCTGCTACCAGCTTGGATTCAGCTATGTAAGCTGCTCTCCTTTCCGCGTTCCCATTGCCCGTCTTGCAGCAGCTCATGCCTATATCAAGGACATGAAGGCAAAGGCGGCAGCAAAACCTGTTGCCAAAGCTAAGAAGGTAAAGAAAGCCCCTGCAAAACCTGCGAAGAAGGTTGCCAGGAAAAAATAACCTTTAGACTACCAGATTGCAAAAACGGCCGCCCGGAAAACTGGGCGGCCGTTCTGTATTTAGAAATACCAGGTCGGCTTATTTCTTTTTCGGCGCAGCATCCTTCTTGCAACAAGCCGGCAGCTTTGCATAGGCCGCTTTGTCAGCCAAAACGTTATCCGCATCATATCCCAGCTTTGAAAGAGCCTTGCGAAGGTCGTCGGGAGTTGTTTTGGATGGGATATAAGTAATTGTCGCGATTTTGGTTTCCACATCCAATACCACGTTCTTCACTCCCTTCTCAAAAGCCATCCCCTGTTCGATGCGGTCTTTGCACATATCGCAAACCGCAGAGGTCTTTATTTTTATTGTTTCAGTCTTTTTATCCTGGCTGACAGCTGTTCCGCATGCCAGAATAAAGATCAACAGCATCATGCTGCTTAGAATTTTGATTTTTGTTTTCATAGTTTTAATTGTTTTTATGGTTTGTGATTTTTGTTTTTATATTACTGGATGCGGGATGCGGGATACAAGTTATCCAGTTATCCAGTCATCCAGTCATCCTGCATCCTACTTTATCGTCAGCCTGATCCCTGCATATCCCGTGATCCCTACCACCGGCCCCCAGGCCATGGAAGCATCAAAGTGGGTGTGATAGGGTTTGTTATACTCAACAATTGGATCGCCTTGCCTTATATTAAGAAGGTTCTCTCCACCAATGTAAATCTCAAAGTTCCTGAATTTTTTGGTAACCTGGGCCAGCATGTTGACCCAAACCGGAGATTTTTCAGGAAGTTCAAGCACCGCTGGCATCTTCTTTGTATCAGGGATACGGGAAGGGCCGTTCAGCTGACCGGTAAGATCAAATTTCCATTTGTCAAGACGGGTTGCATAACTTAGAGTAAGGAGTGCTTTGTACTGGCTCACCAGGGCTTTTTGCCTGAGCTGGGTTCCTTCGGTCACCTTCACGTCATTGTACCGAAAAGCGGCCAGGATGGTAAACCGTTTGACAGGCTGGAAACTGAACTGCGCCTGGGCCACGTTTGCATACGACGAACCATTGAGATTGTAAAAGAACACTGCAGTGGGCAGGCTGTCCTGGTCCACCACCACCTGCTTCACGAACTGAGTGCTGTAACCGTCGATGGTTAACTCAGCTTTGCGGCTGAAGAGATTAAAATCCCAGGTCAGGCTGAGCCCGAAATTCCATGCTTCTTCATTCGAGAGCCCCGGAGCAAAATAAAGGACCCTCTGGCTGATCAGCATAGGGGAATTTTCGGCTATCAGGTTGGGCGAACGGTAACCCTTTCCAACCGATCCGCGAAGAGCAAGGCCTTTGGCCAGTGTTACCCTCATATGCAGCCTGGGAGTGAACAGGAACCCCCAGCGGTTGTTATAGTCACCGCGTACCCCGGCAATCAATGTGAACTTATCCTTAAGGTTGAAGGTATATTCCGTAAAACCACCCGCAGCCCATTCCGAACGGTCCATGACATAAGTATGAACAGAATCGTTGACCAGGGTGAACTTATCGGCATAAGTAGGACTTACCGTATCGGGCAAATACTGGTAACGGTAGGCCAGCCTGGTCTGCACGAAGTTCTCCGAATAAGCGTCAATAAAATAACTTCCCCCGGCCGTGATCTTATGCTTATCACCGTTGAACTGGGCCGTATAAATGAGGTTGGAGTTGAAATTCTGCTCATGCCCGTGATACAGGTTAATGCCGTAAAAGGCATCCTGTTCGTGGTTGATGAACGAAAGTATCAATCCAAGGCTTGACTGGGACTTCCCTTTAAAAAACACCCCATTCTTCCAGAATGCTTCGAAGCGGTTGGTCTTCACCCCTATCCCATATTTCTTTGAATCGTTCGTAATACCCGTCGTATCGGTATTAAAGTAGCTTTTCACAAAATCCATCTGACCCCCGTTGCGCTCTTCATAAAGGTATTTTACGCCAAGCCGCGATACCCATTTACCAGGGTTAATGAAATCCCAGCGGTTGAAAACGTTTATGTTGGTAAGCTTCGGCAAATCCATAAACCCGTCACCATTCCTGTCGAAGGGAAACCTGAAATCATCAGCATGGACCAGGAGGGATGTGCTCAGCTTATCGTTTATCTTCACCGAACCGTTTGCATTGGCTTCAAACCTTAGATTGCTGTTGCCATAAAGGTTCAGGTAAAATTTCTCGCTGTTCTCTGGTTTCTTATACTCGACGTTGATCTGCCCTGTGATGGATTCATAACCCTGCACAACCGATGAGGTACCCTTAGCCACCTGGATCGATTCCATCCACGGGCCGGGAACATAATTCAAACCGTAAGGCGTTGCCAACCCGCGGATTAGCGGCACATTCTCGGCCATTATCTGGCTGTAAATTCCGCTCAGGCCCAGCAGCTGGATCTGTCTTGCACCTGAAACCGCATCACTGTATGAAACATCG
>JAPLDN010000132.1 GCA_026391755.1 Bacteroidota bacterium | reverse complement strand
AATGACCCTGTTGAGCTTTGCAATGCTGTCGGAAAGTAATTTTACCGAGTCGGCGTTTTTTGAATGCTTGTCGAGCTCTTTTTGGAAAGCCTGTACCTTATCGTATTCCTCCTTGTTAAATTGAAGGTAATCGTAAAATAACGTATTATCAGGTGAACCTTTGATGATCATTTTTTTCAATGTGCTGGCTTTGTCTGTTTCCATGCTGAATTCCTTATCCTTGTCGATAATAAAATCAAAGTAATTCTTGTCGGAAATAATAAAAATATAAATGCCCTTAGGCAGGTTCCCGGCTGCAGTATATGTGCATTTACCCGATTTATCAAGCCTTAAGGTGTCTTTAATGTATGTGCCGTTGCCGTAATAGTTTGCAATAAGACATGTCGTGTCTTTCAACCCTTTAATGTGGAATTGCAATTTATACCCATTTTGTGCCGATGAAGGAATAATCCAGCCGCATAAAAGAGCCAGTAATAAGATTCGTTTAAAGATTTTCATCCGGTTTCTTCAATTAGTTCGTTTCTTCTTCAGTTCTTTTTCATAAGGGCGGAAGAACATTTTTACGTAATATAAGCCAATTGCTTCATTCATAACTTCCCGAAACCCTTTGCTGGAATGCCACCAGTTGTTCGGGCCATAAAAAATATTCGGAAGCGAAATTATCCCAACCCTTATCGAGTCTCCCATTGCTGACTGGAACAAGATGCGTGAGCGGGCTCCGTGAACGCTCATTGTCATCAGATTGACCGCTTTAATATCGGGCCTGTGGGCATGAAGCCAATACTTGAAAGCAAGTCCTGAATTATATGTTCTGTCATTCATGATCTCATCAGTTTCGACAACAGCCAGTTTGGTTGAGTCAAATCCAAGTTTCTTCAGGGATTCCGCTGCAACTCTCGCAGTATTTTTATATTCCGACAGCAGTCCCCCTGATTCAATCGGGGTCCCGGTCGTCACGAGAAGTGAATAATGGCCTTGTTTGAATTCCCGGATGGCATCGGCCAATACATAATCACTGATAAATCCTTCAAGGGCCAAAACCGTGGTTTTTTCACGCTGCACCGGGGATAGTATTGAATACAGGTTCCTGAAAAAGAGAAAAGAAGGTATGGTTAGCATCAGGATGATCAAAACCCAGCCCCAGGCTGTTAATCCCCACCTGACTTTCCGGTTTATAAAAAAATAACCCTTGCGATTTTCGTCCATTTTCTTTACGCTCTGAGATGTTCCTTCCTGAGAAGGTCATTCACTGTCTTTACAGGGTTAAACGTGATGACCGGAACCTCAATGAAAACCGTGATCCAGTCGGCCATTGCACCATTCCACAAGCCAGGCCGCTCTAATGCCTTCAGATTTTTTCCTCCACTTGATTTTAATGAAATAAAGCCTGTTTCTTCGTCAACATACCTTGACAGATCAAACTTGTTGCCCCGGTAATCACGGAATGAGCATACCAGGTTGACAGGATTGAAATGGGTCGCAGAACGAAAAACACTGAGCTGTTCCGGGTCTTTTAAATTAACCTGGGAAGATTCAACGATTTGCAGGGATATCTCTCCATCAGAGTTTTTAACCCAATACGGACCTCCACCAGGCTCGCCTTCATTTTTAACCATCCCGCAAACTCTCATCGGCCTGTTCAGTTTGTCAAACAGCCATTTGATCTTTACTTCCCTCGTCAACCCTGAAAAATTGACTGGCAGGTTTAATGACAGGTAGTGCAATCCAAATTCTATAATGCCTGTTATATCTTCTGCTTTACAGTTTCCTTCATGAACTTTATCAAGAAATTCAAAAATGTGCTTTCTCATCCATAACAGGTAGCCGCCAATCAGTTTTTTATTGAAGACCGTAGGCTCTTTTAAACGGTCAGGAACGATGTTATCAATATTTTTTACAAAAACAATATCGGCCTCTATATCGCTGAGGTTCTGCAGCAGTGCGCCATGCCCGCCGGGCCTGAAGAAAAGGCTGCCGTCAGCATTTCTGAATGGTTCATTTCCCTCATCAACCGCGATAGTATCAGTCGACGGCTTCTGAATTGAATAACTGATATCGAAGCAAACCTTCAATGCGGATTCATAATAAGCTCTTACGTTATCAACCAGGATCTCAAATCGGGACCTGTGCTCGGGAGAAATTGTAAAGTGAAGACTGGCCTTATGGCTGCTATTGCTGGCATATAAAGCAGCTTCCACCATATGCTCTTCTGCTGAGGTCCTTGCCCCGTCGGGATAATCGTGAAACCTTATAAGGCCTTTCGGCAGGTTTGAGTAATCGAGGCCCTGACCGGAAAGGACATGGTCTATTATTGTATTGTAATCTTTTTTGTTAATTAATTCCTTAAGAATGAGACCATTACGATCAAGTCTTAGCGATAGTTCTGAATAAAAAGCGATCTCCTGAAGATGAGTTATAAAATACCATACAGAATTAAAACCCTTGTCTTTGTTTAACAGGGCTTCACCGGATGGACCGGTTTCATATCTCTCCCTGAATTCAAACAGATGCCTGAACATCCTGCTTGCGGCCCCTGACGCAGGAACAAACTTCACTACTTTAAGCTCTTCAATACCTTGTTCGAAAAAG
>JAPLDN010000226.1 GCA_026391755.1 Bacteroidota bacterium | reverse complement strand
TGAAATAAAGGTAAGGCAGATTGACCCGGGTAATTTCAAAACTACCAACCGTGACAAGCCTGGGTGTGATTTCCACCTCCTCGTCGTTACGGGCATAATTATAGGCCCTTCGGCCGGCAATTTTCCTGGCAGAGAATACCGGGGGCGCCTGCTCATAGGTTCCTGTAAGTTTTACCACGGCCTCCGTGATCTGCCCTGCAGTTACATGTTCAAAGGGAAGTTCCTTGTCTATCTCCTTCTCCAGATCGAAAGAAGGAGTGGTTGCCCCTATGCGGAATATGCCGGTATATTCTTTTTCAAGTCCCTGAAACTCATCAATCCGTTTTGTGAACTTCCCTGTGCATATGATAAGAAGACCTGTAGCCAGGGGATCCAGCGTACCTGCATGCCCTATTTTTATCTTTTTTATCTTCTGATGTGAACGGATGAGGGAACGGAGTTTTGCCACAACATCAAATGAAGTCCACCCATAGGGCTTATTGATCAGGAGGACTTCTCCCTGTTCAAACTGAAGGCCCATGATTACAGGCTTAAACTATGTCCCGTAAGGAGGAAAACAAGAAGAAGAAATCCGACGATTATACGGTACCACCCAAAGAGTACGAACCCATGTTTGATCAGGAAGGTAATGAACCCTTTAATCGCGATTATAGCGACAATGAACGCTATGATATTTCCCAGGATTATTAAATTGATATTATGCTGGTTTAACAGTTCAGGGTTGTGCCTGTAAGCATCCCATAATCCTTTTGCAAAAGCCCCGGCCAGGGTGGGAACTGCCAGGAAAAATGAGAACTCTGCAGCCATAGTCCTGTTGAGTTTCTGCTGCATGCCCCCCATGATGGTTGCAGCTGAACGGCTGAACCCCGGGAACACCACGGCAAGAATCTGGAAAAGGCCAATGACCAGTGAATTTTTATAGGTAATATTTTCTTCTTTTTCAATGGTTGGGTTTTTAAACCACCTGTCGATAAAAAGCAGGATAAACCCGCCAAGGAACATAACAACCGTAATAAATAAAGGGCTTTGGATCAGTTCTTCGATTCTTTTTTTCAGTAAAACACCAACGATCGCCGCCGGGATGAAAGCTACTAACAGTTTCAGGTAAAAATCAAAGCTCTTGAAATTTAAAAATTTGCGCCAATAAAGCACCAGCACTGAAATGATTGCCCCGAATTGTACTGTTTCGATGAAAAGATTAGAAAATTCTTTATTATTGATATTCAGGATCGCACTTGTAAGCGCCATATGGCCTGTACTGGAGATAGGAAGAAACTCGGTAAGCCCTTCCACTATTGCCATGATAATGGCCTGTAATACAGTCATTAATCTTTGGGTTTTTTCATGATAGCAAAGATCTCGATCACATAACCGGCAAGGATCAGGATAGGCGCCAGGGTAATGCGGCGGAAGCTAAAAAGATCATAATTGAATACTTTGGGGTCATCTGATCCGCCCCCAATCATCAGCAGAAATCCTAATGCGATAAAAAACAGACCGATCAGCATAAGGCGGTAATTTTCTTTTCCGAAAGCAAACTCGCCAAGTTTAGCCGTGGGTGCAGGTTTTGCAGCTTCTGCCGGCTTTTTTGCAGCAACCGGCTTTTTACTCTTGTCCATGAAATTCAATTTAAGGCTACAAAATTATGAAATTTTCTGACAATCAGGTATAGAGCAGGTCGGTTTTGATGCGGAGATACTTCCTGACCGACATATAAGTGGAACTCCAGGAAATGCCTATTCCCAGTGCGATGATGAGGACAACCAGAATAGCAAGCCTTAGCGGATCCTGTAATGCAAGCAATTCGGGCAGTTGTTCTATGCTGAAATACAGCGTCAATACGAGCATCCCGATGGCAAGCAGGGAACTTAATATTCCGTTTGCAATAGCTTTTTCAAGAAAAGGCCTGCGAATAAAACTTTCTGTTGCCCCAACGAGCTGCATGCTGCGGATGAGAAAACGCTTGGAATATATAGCAAGCCGGATCGTATTATTGATAAGTACGATTGCAATGAAAAACATGATTGCCGAGAAGCCAAGCAGCACAAGGCTTACCTTGTTCAGGTTCTTATTGATCATGTCGATGAGGGATTTCTGGTAAAAAACTTCTTTCACCTCCGGCCTGGCAAGCAATTTCTTTTCTATGCGGATGATACTGTCGGCATTGGCATAAGATGCTTTAAGCCTCAGGTCGATGCTGTGAAGCAATGGGTTATATCCCAAGAACCCTATAAAGTCTTCCCCAAGCTCCTCCTGCAACTGATCTGCGGCCCTTTCCTTTGGAATATACTCTGACGATTTTACATAGGGCTCCAGATCAAGCCTTTTTTTTAGTTCAAGGATCCCGGTTTCCCTCACGCCTTCCCTTATCATGATGGAAAAACCTATGTTTTCCTTGACATAATCGGATAGTATGCTTGCATGAAGAAAAATCAGCCCAATGAGCCCCAGCAGGAAAAGGACCAGGGTCGTGCTGATCAGAGTGGTCAGATAAGAGGTGGCAATCCTTCTCTGAAAATACCTTTCTTCCTGGGGGAGCAAAGCCATTTGATTTCTTACTTAAGTCGCAATTTTATTAGCATGGCGAAATTACAGAAAATTCATTTGGCCTTTCTTTTCATTGACTTTTTTATTTGCGACTGTTCCTGTGAATTATATCCAACCGAGGATTTTAGTCCGCTTAGTGTGCTCTTCCATACATAGTTAAAAAAACCTTTGGTGGTGTCCCTGTCGAAGTAAATAATACCATTTTTAAGTTTTCCACTGTAATCAGGGTTGTCATCGGGTAAAAACATATTGGCTATATCGGTGATCAGTTCGTTTTTTATTTTTTTAAATGATCCTTCCTTGATGAGGCTCAGCTCTACATAGAGGTTACGGTAATAAAGATCAATGTTGCCGACTGCTGTTGCATCGTTTGCCGATACCAGGGAGATATCTGCCTTGTCTAAAAATCCATGCGCGATATGCACAGGCATCAGCCGGGTCAGCATGGGGTTGATATCCTTCAGGTCTACCGAATCAACAGTGCCGTTCCACCAAACCGAATCCCTGGGGTTCATCATGTCGAACCTGTAATGTCCTGTTAAACGGCCCTTCCCCATCAACCTTGAAGTTCCGTCAAGCGACATGATATGATGGTTCTTGAGTACAGCGGTATCGTTGGATAAATTAACAGCCACACTGTTCATCCGGTCGAAAAAGATGTGGCCCGGCTTTTCCCCGGTCTGTTCTTCATACAAGGCATAGCCATTATTGAATCTGATTGTATCTATTGTCAGAGGAATTGGGATTTTCCTGATCTGGGACTGCAATAAATACCGTTTGCCCGGGTTGATTCCCCTGACTCTTTTATCCCTGTATGCCTCAATGTGTGCATCGTTGATTATGACGGTTTTTACATGTAGTGATTTCCCGGAGATCAGTGTGCCCATGTCCAGGTTTAAAAACACTATCGCGGGAACCGATACTGTGAAGATGTCGGTTTGATAACCCAGCTTTTTGTAAAACTCGTCCCTGGGATAGTTTGGAACTAACAACAATGAATCAACTGACAGATTCTTTTTCCCGGTACTGAGCTTTACTTTTGTAAATCCAAGAGTATAAAGGCTGTCATTCAGGAGAAAATTCCTGCCCTTTGCTGACAGGGAAATATCGGCAGCATTAAATAAAGGCATACCGGCTATCCCTTCCCTGTTCATTGAATCAAGGAGGAAGCGTATAACCGATACCTGCAATTCATCCAAAGAATAATTTTTTTCATTTTTACCCTCCTCGTGAAGATGAAGTTTTGCCTTGGCGTTTTTAATCAGGATGCTGTCGATGCTAAAGGAGCCTGTTGCTTCTTTATATGAAAAGGCGAGGGGGATTTTACCTTTCTGCTTTTGTTTGCTGCTGTAAATTGAAATATCAGCTTCCGGATCACTTACGACTATGCTTCCGATGATCCATTTCCTTTCAAACAAAGCCTTGTCGAAATAAAAATCCTTTATACTGAGCCTTGGGATCCTGGCTCGTATCAAAGGTCTTCCCCCGGAGTTTCTGTTCAGTTCTTTCAGTGGAACAATACTGATATGGACCCGTTCATCTTTCCTTTGTCGGGCAGCCGCATATCAAGGTTCTGTATCGAAAAATCAATGTCTTTCAATTTAAAATAGCTTGACTTTGTTCGCTCCAGTCCATCAAATGCCAGGTCCCCTTTTAAAATGATCAGTTTGCTTACCTTAAGAAACTTCACCAGGTCCTGGGATGCAGCCATCCTTTCATCCTCCTCGCCGGGTTTCAAAATTACCGGGTCGCCGGCTTTAAGGCTTAACTGCGGATTGTCGAGCATCATGATATTGGCCTGGAGGACTTTTTCCAGGAACAGCTTTTTATGGTTAAGACCCTGAAGGAACAGGTTGTCGAGGGTAAATTTCAAGGATACGTTGGATTTTCTCCGGGTCTCTGAAGCCAGAGGTTCCCTGGTACGGTCAAAGGAAATACTGTCGGCCTCGATCAGTGAATCCCTGGTTGCTATATGCAGGCGATTGAATTTTACCTGCCTCAGGCTGTCAGGAGAAATATAGTTGAATGACCTCAGGTCAAAGTCAAAATCCTTGCTGTAAAAATATCCCTGCTGGTTCATCCCGTGAACCGAGTCGATCAGGAACGCATACATTTTCAGGTTGAAAGTTCCTGAACTGATCTGCTGGTCCAGGGTGTCGGAACAATGATGAAATCCCAGGAATCCATTATTTACAATAATTGAATCCCCGCTTATCGAATTGACATACTTTTTTAAAAGATCGTAAACCACATCATCGTTGGATTCGTTGAAAAAGTCCCCGGCCTTCCTGAACCTGGCGTCTTTCTTGACAGAAGGCCTGTATTTTGTGATACGCACATCGGGAGATTCAACGATCAGATTCCCGAAAACAAGATCCTGTTTGTGGAATGCCTTCACCAGATCAATATGATTAAACTGAAGGTCGGGTAATAATACAGAAATAGTGTTTTTCCTGCTTTCTTGATTTTCCATGTTCCTGGCTTCATCAGGATAGAACATCCCCTCTTCGATGTCGACGACTTTTCTTTTTGTGGAAAGGTAAACATGCCCTGCGTTTAAAACATGGATCTGGTCGCGCAGCCTTAAAACAATATCATGCAGGTTGAGGTCAAAGTCCCTGGCATAGAAAATCCTGTCCTTTCTTTTGCCTGCAAGGGAATCAAGCTGGAATTCTTCGACCCTGATATCCATGCGTGCCACTCGAAGCTCAGGATTATGATCGTTCAGGTCCCTGAAATATTCCAGAGAAGCTTCACGAATGACAAGGGTGTCAAGCTGAACCGATTTGAGTTTTCCTGCAATGACCGTATACAATTCGGCTTTATTGAACGGCTTATGGTTTTTACGACGTTTTGTATTTAGCCTGGCCAACTTTGCTTCTTCGGATGAATTATGAAATATTTTAAGCCTTGCATATTCAAGGATAACTTTGTGAACGTGCACCTTCTGATCGGTAAGAGCAGCATACAGGTTGATCCCGTCTATTGCAAACCCGGGAACATCAACCTGGAAAAATGTACCCTGGTGTGCATGGCTGAGTCTCTTTGAAAAGAAATTCGGGCGAAGAGAAACGTTTTTGCCGTATATCCTCGACTTCACAAGGTTAAATCCAATCTCTTCGGCCTGGAGAAAGTAAAGACTGTCGGTGAGGCTGTATCTGACATTATGTACCTTGAAGTCAATGTCACGTGAATAAAATACCCTGTCATGGTTATAATAGCTGAATGGGTTTATGGCAAAGTCGCGAAGAGTGGCCGAGAATTCGTACTGGCCCAAAGCCTGTTTCCCTGGTTTTCCTTCCTTATCGGAAATAATCCTGGCCCGCTCAACATAAATGGAATCAATATAAACCTCCCTGAAGATCCTGGATGCAAGGGGATAAACGTCTTCATACACATTTTTAAACCTGCCTTTGCGTAAAGTCAGGGTATCGGGAAAGCCCATCAGAACAATCTCGGGCTTGATAATCTCCATTTCCCTGAGTTGAAAGTTCTTATTGATCCATATCTCCCTGAAGTTTATTCTCCGAAGGATCAGTTCCCGGTAAGAAATTTTATACAGAGCTGTTTTTGCTTTACCTTCGCTTTTCAGTTTCCGGTAAAGCAGGGTATCGGGCGTGAGACAGAAATCATAAACACTGATATTCCTTGTGAAAATATTGATCTTCAGATCCGAAAAATCTATGGTGTACAAGCCCTGGCTTGAGGTATAGACCTTTTTCTGAATCATTTGGCGCAGGAGTCTTGTTCCGAAGAAATTAAACAGCACGTAAATGCTAAGGACAATGAGCACGAAAAGGATGACCAACCCCGAAAAGATACGGATCAGGATCCTGGGTGTTCTTCTCCTTTTACGAATGGGTTCCTGTTCTGTCATTGATGCGGCCGGGGATCAACCTCAAAAATAGAAATTTCCTGCATTATTTCCTATTTCCTACCTTTGCAGGTTTACTTTACAAACAATCATGGAATACAACTTTCAGGAGATAGAGAAGAAATGGCAGAAATACTGGCTTGAGAATAAAACATTCCATACCGAAATTGAACCTGCGAAACCTAAATTTTATGTACTTGATATGTTTCCTTACCCTTCCGGGGCAGGACTGCATGTTGGGCATCCTCTTGGGTATATTGCATCGGACATCTATTCAAGATACAAGAGGCTGAAAGGCTTTAATGTATTACATCCTATGGGTTACGACGCTTACGGACTTCCTGCGGAGCAGTACGCCATTCAAACCGGCACCCATCCCGCGGTGACCACCGAAAAGAATGTAGCCAGGTACCGCGAGCAGATGGATAAAATAGGGTTTTCATATGACTGGGACCGGGAGGTTAAAACCAGTGATCCTGATTATTACAAATGGACCCAATGGACGTTCATCCGTTTATACAATCACTGGTACGACCTTAATGCAGGTAAGTCAAGGCCGGTGGATGATCTTGTCGATATTTTCAGATCTTTAGGGAATGCGGATGTGCGTGCTTCCGTTACACCTAACTGGTATAACGAACTGTCGAAAAAAGACCCTGCCTTCAGCCAGGACTGGAAAGGTGTGTTTACAGCCACTGACTGGGCTTCGTTTTCTGAAAAACAGAGACAGGAAATATTGATGAACTACCGGCTCGCTTATCTTTCTGAAGCTATGGTCAATTGGTGCCCCGAACTGGGAACCGTTCTTGCCAATGACGAAGTGGCGAACGGGTTTTCGGTCCGCGGAAACCACCCGGTTGAGCGGAAAATGATGCGGCAGTGGTTTCTCCGCATTACAGCTTATGCCCAGAGGTTGCTCGACGGCCTCGATAAAATTGAATGGTCTGAATCCCTGAAAGACCAGCAGAAATACTGGATAGGCCGTTCAGAAGGAGCCGAGATCCATTTCCCTATAAAGGATTCGGAACTGAAACTGAATATCTTCACAACCCGCCCCGATACCATATTCGGCTCAACATTCATGGTTCTTTCACCCGAACATGATTACATTGAAAAAATCACCCCGCTTTCCCATATTGAAGCCGTCAGGGCCTATATAGGGGAAGTTAAAAACCGTTCGGAACGAGAACGTATGGCCGAAGTGAAAAAAATCAGCGGTGTGTTCACGGGGGCTTACTGCCTCAACCCGTTTAACTTAAAGCCAAGCCCCATCTGGGTTGCCGATTATGTCCTTGCTGGTTACGGCACCGGAGCCATCATGGCAGTTCCCGCCCACGACAGCAGGGACTATGATTTTGCAAAGCACTTCCGATTGCCCATCACCGAAGTGGTTGCAGGGGGCGATATCTCCGAAAGCTCTTACGATGCCAAGGACGGCCTTATGATCAATTCGGACTTTATTAACGGGATGCAGGTGAAAGATGCGATCAAGGCTGTCATTAAACGGGTCAATGAAATGGGCATAGGTAAAGGAATGGTGAATTTCAGATTGCGTGACGCCATCTTCAGCCGGCAGCGTTATTGGGGCGAGCCTTTCCCAGTTTACTTTAAAGAAGGCATTCCCTATGTGCTTGACGATAGTGAACTGCCATTGGAACTCCCCCCGGTCGATGCCTACCTCCCCACCGAAACAGGTGAGCCACCCCTGGCCAGGGCGAAAAACTGGAAAACAAAAGAAGGTTACCCTCTTGAAACCAACACCATGCCCGGTTTTGCAGGATCCAGCGGGTATTACCTCCGGTATATGGACCCACGCAATCAGCAGGAATATTTTTCCAAAGAAGCCGTGAATTACTGGCAGAATGTCGACCTGTATATCGGAGGAGATGAACATGCCACAGGCCACCTGATCTATTCGAGATTCTGGAACAAATTCCTTTTCGACATAGGCTTGGCGATATGTGAAGAACCTTTTAAAAAACTTGTCAACCAGGGAAAAATCCAGGGCCGATCAAACCTGGTTTACCGCCTGAAAGGTTCAAATACCTTTGTTTCTTATAACCTGAAAGACCAGCATGAACATATCGTGATGCATGTGGATGTGAGCCTGGTCGACAACGATATTCTCGATACTCAGGGTTTCCGCAACTGGAGGCCCGACCTGGCTGATGCTGAGTTTATCCTGGAAGACAATCAGTATGTCTGCGGACATGCCGTTGAAAAGATGTCCAAATCACTGTACAACGTGGTTAATCCCGACGAACTGATCATGCATTATGGAGCCGATACATTTCGGTTGTATGAAATGTTCCTGGGTCCTCTCGAGCAGTCAAAACCATGGGATACAAACGGCATCGAAGGAGTGTTCAGGTTCATCAGAAAATTCTGGAGGCTATACCATGATGAGGAAAACCATTTCAGGCTCAGTGATGGAGCCCCTGAAGCAGCCGAACTCCGCATTTTGCATAAAACCATAAAAAAGGTACAGGACGACATAGAACGGCTCTCGTTCAATACCGCGGTGAGTACTTTTATGATCTGCGTTAACGAACTGGGTGAGCTTAAATGTAGCAAGCGCGCTGTTCTGGAAGACCTTTTGATTCTGATATCACCTTACGCCCCCCACCTGGCCGAAGAACTCTGGCAGGCCTGCGGTCATAACGAAAGTATTACCAGGGCAAGGTTCCCGGTGTTCAAAGAAGCATACCTGGCTGAAAATTCTTTTAATTACCCAGTTTCTTTTAACGGAAAAATGCGCTTCCAGCTGGAGCTTCCGGTTGAAATGCAGGTTGAGGAAATTCAAAAAGCCGTGCTTGACGCCGTGGAATCATCAAAATGGCTTGAAGGCAAAAACCCGAAAAAAATCATTGTGGTCCATAAGAAGATCATCAATGTGGTCGTTTAAAAAATAAAGCCTCCATGGCTCAAACCTTTCTTCGCTTATTTTTCCTCTTCGCAGTCACTGTTAACTGTTCACTATTCACTGTTCGCCTGTTTGCACAGGATCTCAAGCCGGTCAATAATAAATCGTTTACTTATGGGGAAAAACTGACATTTACAGTTTACTACGATTCCTATCTTACGGGAAAAGTAACTGCAGGTATAGGCAGCCTCGAAGTAAGCAGCGAATCGGTGGATATTGCGGGAAGGAAAACGTATCATATTGTCGGTGAAGGAAAATCCAAAGGTGCATTTAACCTGTTTTTCAAGGTCAACGACCGTTTTGAAAGCTGGGTTGACGAAGAATATCTTCTGCCCTGGAAATTCAAAAGGGATACCCGTGAAGGAGACTATAATTATAAGGATGATGTGAAGTTCAACCAGCTCACGGGCTCATATTCCAGCACAAGGGCAAACAAGAAAATGCCCCTGGGCACACACGATATCATTTCAGCCTATTTCCATGCCAGGAATTTCGATTTTTCAGGAATGAAGCCTGGCGATATCTATCCGATCAATTTTATCCTTGACGACTCACTCTATCTTTCGGTAATCAAATTCATCGACAGGGAAGTCGTCACAACCGAACTGGGGACTTTCCACTGCCTTCACTTCAAGCCTATGGTAGTTACCGGCGCCGTTTTCAGTCAGCCCTACCCCATGGATCTATGGATCAGCGACGATAACAACCATATTCCTATCCTTGCCAAATCGGCCGTGATCGTAGGTTCTGTAAAAATGGAGCTGGTGAAATATAAGGGTTTGAAGAATCATGACTAGTGACCAGGGACTGGTGACTAGTGAACGGTAAATGAAGTATAAACTATAGAAATTATGAGATACCTGGCAGCAATTGCAGCAGTGTTTTTCCTCCTCTTATTTTTGACTGCGGATGAAGTGAATGCTCAGTTCGTAAAAGGTGCTGATATCGGATGGCTGCAACAGATGGAAGCCACCGGCTATACCTTCTATGACAGCACAGGTACCCAAAAAGAATGCCTGCAGATTCTGAAAGATCATGGGATCAATACTGTGCGCCTAAGGGTATGGGTGAATCCATCAACCGATAAAGTTAACGGACACTGCAGTAAGAAGGAAGTTGCGGTTATGGCCCTTCGGGCCAGGAATATGGGAATGAGGGTCATGATAGATTTTCATTACAGTGATTCCTGGGCCGATCCCGGAAAGCAAACCAAGCCTGCAGCATGGGCAAGCCATTCGTTCAGCCAGTTGCTGACCGATCTTTATACACATA
>JAPLDN010000325.1 GCA_026391755.1 Bacteroidota bacterium | reverse complement strand
ATTGATCTTGTTCTGAGTGCACTTGTAGGTTATGCCGGACTCAGGCCTACCCTGAGAGCTGTCGAATATGGGAAAAATATCGCGCTTGCAAACAAGGAAACCCTCGTAATTGCAGGCGACCTGGTCACGGAGAAAGCACATGCAATGAATGTGATGTTACTTCCTGTTGATTCGGAGCATTCTGCTATTTTTCAATGCCTGATTGGTGAGAAGCCCGGAAGTGTTGAAAAGATCTATCTGACTGCTTCTGGTGGCCCTTTCCGCGGTAAGACAAGGGAGCACCTCCATACGGTTACCCGGGAAGCTGCTTTAAATCACCCTAACTGGAAAATGGGCAATAAAATTACCATTGACTCGGCTTCCCTTATGAATAAAGGGCTTGAAGTCATTGAAGCCCGATGGTTGTTTGACCTGAAGCCTGAACAAATCGACGTGATCATCCATCCGCAGTCAATCATTCATTCCATTGTCCAGTTTATCGACGGATCGATGAAGGCTCAGATGGGGATGCCCGACATGAGGCTGCCGATACTTTACGCCCTTGGGTTTCCGGGAAGGCTTGTATCGGAATTTCCCAGGTTTAGTTTTCTTGACTATCCCCAGCTTAGCTTCGAGAAACCAAACAGGGAACTGTTCAAAAATCTTGCACTGGCATACAAGGCTCTTGAAACAGGAGGGAATATGCCTTGTGTGTTAAATGCCGCTAATGAAGCAGCTGTGCAGGCGTTTCTGAATGAGAAACTGAAATTTCTTGAGATGACGGATGTGATTGAACATTGTTTGCAAACTGTATCTTTCATCAGCAGGCCTTCCTATGATGATTATGTTGCAACACACAAATATTCAATTGAGAAGGCAGATGAATTTATTGTAAACAAACAAAAACACAGAGGGAAAAATTAATGGAAATAGTTATAAAAGTAGTGCAGCTTCTTCTCAGCCTTTCAATCCTGGTAATTGTGCATGAGTTAGGGCATTTTATTGCCGCAAAAGTGTTTAAAACCAGGGTTGAGAAGTTTTACCTTTTTTTCGATCCCTGGTTCTCATTATTCAAATTCAAAAAGGGAGACACGGAATACGGGGTTGGATGGCTTCCCCTTGGCGGCTATGTAAAAATTTCGGGAATGATTGATGAGTCCATGGATACCGAGCAGATGAAACAGCCACCGCAAGCCTGGGAATTCCGCTCAAAACCGCCATGGCAGAGGCTTATTATAATGCTGGGAGGGGTCACTGTGAACCTGATCCTTGCCATTGTTATCTATATTTTCATGCTGATGGCATGGGGAGAGCAGTATTTACCCACATCAGCTCTCAAGTACGGGATCTCGGTTGATTCGACAGGATACCAGATGGGCCTGAGGAACGGTGACAATATCATTTCCATTGACAACAAAGCTGTTGATGATTTTGCATCTATTCCCAGAACTTTGGTGCTTGAGGAAGCCAAAACCATACAGGTGATAAGGAATGGACAACAACTGAATATCGATATACCGGCAAATTTCATCAGCAAACTAATCAAATACAAGTCAACCGATTTTATTTCATTCCGGATTCCGTTCAAGGTGTTAAGCTTTTCTGCAGGTGCTCCTGCCAGCAAGGCAGGCATGTTGAAAAACGACCAGATTCTTGGAATAAACGACACCCTTTATCCTTATTTCATCGAGTTCAGAAAGGCCCTCCAATCTTATAAAAACAAGGAAGTGAGCTTGATGGTCCTCAGGGGAACAGACACCCTGAAGCTGAAGGTTAACGTTCCTGCTACGGGCCTCATAGGGGTTTATCCAAAACCCCCTTCAGATTTCCTGGCATTTAAAGAGAAATCCTTCAACCTCTTTACTGCCATTCCTGCCGGTGTGGTTAAAGCATTTGAAGGTGTGGGCAATTAC
>JAPLDN010000135.1 GCA_026391755.1 Bacteroidota bacterium | reverse complement strand
CATCATTTCGTATAGCTCCTTTGTCAACAGGATTGCCGGCAAAGTTTACTGAAGCAAGGACGAGTAAAAACAATCCAACGAAAGCTGTCCGTAATAGAGAGAGTAAATGTCTATTTTTCATAGTTTTAGGTTTGATTTAACGGTTTCTCCTTTAAACGAACAAATATAAATTAAAAAACCTTATCTGCAAAAAAAAATTGAGATAGTGAAAATATAGTGAAAATAATGAAAGAAAATGTTGTCAGATCTTCTCGAAATTTGACACCTCAACCCAGCCAACACTGCCATTAACAATGCTTATCTCATACCAGTTTCCGATATGATCGATGAGTTGAATTTTACATCCTTCATGGATAACAAAAATATCCGTGCTCTTTTCATCCGGAGAACTTTTAACTGTTACGGTCGGATTCGTGACTATTCCCGACTGTTCAGACTTCAGGGAACGATAGCTGGTCCATGCAAACAGCAGAAAAACCACCGAAATCAGCAAGGATGAAAATCCTGCCCAGAAACCTAACTTGCGCAGTATAAGAACCCTCGAGGCGATATAGAGTGAGAAGAATAAGAGGGCAGCTATAAAAAAAGCAATGCCCGAAGTGGACCAGGTATCCACCGAAAAAAGATCCGTAATGACTCTGAACCAACGCTTTACAAAGAACTCAGGGAGAGGGTCTATTTTATCAGTAATCCGGCTGTTTGCAACATTCAGATTGAAACTGATATCTTCATTGCCGGGATCCAGTCGTTTTGCCCTCTCATACCATAGTATTGCATGCGGGATATCGTTGAGTTTGAAAAACGAATTGCCAAGATTGTAGTAAAGATCAGGGGATTCATAACCCTGCGAAACCAGGGAATTATACGTAGCTATTGCGTCCTGGTATTTTCCTGCCGAATAGGCGGTATTTCCTTTTGCAATCAACAGCTGGGATTCGGCCGCACAGGCTTGTAAAGAACAAACAACCAGGCCAAACAGAAGGATTATACCTTTAGGGATGTTCAAACTTTTTGTTTCCCTGCTCATCTCAATTCCCTTTCTATTCTTGAAATTACTGCAAGTGCCTCATTGTAAATGCGTTCCATGTTATCTGACTTTTCTCCGGGAGCGAAACGTGCAAATTCAGTATTGTTCAGGGTATCAAGAAAATTTTGAATCAGCTCCTCTCCGACTTCTTTGCTTATCAGTGTTTGCCTTACCGTATCAATAGAAAGTTCTGCAATAGGCAAACTGAACTTATCGCTCAGATACCCCCATAAAGCCTGGGATATCTCAACATAGAACTCCTTTTGTTTCTGTTCTTTAAAATAAATTTCGGCTTTCCTCAGGCGTTTCCTTGCAACTTTTGTGGCCCTCAGGTTTTTCATGAGTACAACATCGCTCCTGCGTTCACTGAACTTCCTGAACAGCAGTACAAAAGTTACGAAGACGACCAGGGGTAGAATGAGCCATAAAATAAATGCAGGAGAACCGAAAAAATAATTCCCCCCGGTTGAAAGGGCAAAGACCTGGTTCTTAATATGCCGTATGTCGCTGCCTATATATTTAATTTCCTCATGGTTAGCCCCTGTATAGGTAACATTCGCAGCCTCACCGCTGCCTTTTTCAACCTCAATTGTATATTCAGGGCTTGTAAGAGTGATATATTTCATTTTCTTCAGGTCATAAAAAGAAAACGAAATAGGCTTCAGGTTGAACTTCCCGGGTTTGCGCGGTATGATAAGATATTCAAACACCTGGGAACCGCTGACTCCTTTCTCGGATGACCTGAGATCGTTGGATATCTTTGGATCGTACGTTTCAAAATCGGGAGGGAAGGTAATATTGAGCTTATCGATTAGCTGAAGGTTGCCTTCGCCGCTCACTACGCATTTCAGGTTTATTGCTTCGTTGGTTTTGACCTTGGTACGGTCAAGCTCGGTATGGAAATTGAAATTTCCTACAGCTCCTGCAAAATCCTCCGGGACCCCGGAAGCAGGAAGAGGTCTTACATTAATATTGAGAGGGCTGGCCCTGAGGGATTTTTCAACGGGAGTGTAAGAAGTGTTAAAGAAACTGTCGTTAAAGAAATCATCGAAGAACGGATCACCTGTCCTTGATTTGGACTGCCGCTTGATCTGCGCCTGGCATACCAGTTCTAGAGGTTCGATAATAAGTTTCCCACTTTTCAGGGGGAATAGGGTATACTTCCTCAGGTCTGCCACAATATATTGCTGACCATCAATTACCTGTGTGTATTGCTGCAGTTTTTCTTTCTCCTTTGTGAGGTTTTGGGACCAGAACCCTGGAAACGAAGGTTCTTTCGAAAACATAATCTGAGATACAGGTACCTTAGTAAAGATTTTATAAGTTACTGAAATCCCTTCTCCCTGCAAAGGATTGGTATTGCTCACGTATGCTTTAAGCATAACATCATTGGGGTTGGTCTGGACATTACCCTGCTGCTGTGAGTTTCCAGACGACTGACCGCTGTTTCCGCCGGGCTGGCCGGCAGCGTTCCTGACCACTTTGATTGCTACTGAATTCGATGTTATGGTACGCCTGTCCACCGTGACCGTTGCAGGAGGGATGTCAAATGTTCCTTCTTTATTGGCCTGAAGGATATACTGGAACGAGTACCTGACCGACATGGTTGTACGGCCATTGACTGACTGTATGCTGGAAGATGTTGAAGTGAAAGGCCCGCTGATCACATCAAAGCCATTTAGCCTGGGACCCCTGAAATCGCCACCCTGACTGTTAAGAGTATAGGTTAAAGTGAATGATTCCCCAATACTTACGGTTGATTTGGCCGATCCCTGGAAGCTCACATCCTGGGAAAAGCCGGCTGCAAAAATCGTGAGAAATCCAACCACCAATAAAAACCTCCTGAACACCATATATATATTATTATTCACCAAATACCTTTCCCGGAGATCAAACTTACCAGTCTTTTTCAATTCCAATAACCTGAACTTTAGCCTTTTCTTTTTTCACTTTCTGCAAGGTTTTTTTCTCATCATTTTTTAAAGCTTCCAGCATTCTTGCCGCATCTTCCTTGCTTAATTTTTTCTGATCCTGCGGTGGCTGATTCTTCTGATCCTGTTTATCCTGGTCCTTCTTTTGCTGGTCTTTTTTCTGATCCTGCTTGTCTTTATTCTTTTTATCCTGGTCCTTCTTCTGCTGATCCTGCTGTTTCTTCAGCATCATTTTTGCATATTCAAGGTTGTATTTTGTATCCAGGTCGGAGGGGTTATTCATCAATGCATTTTTATAGGCAAGTATGCTTTTATCATATTGCTTTGCTTCAAGAAAGGAATTACCCATATTATGATAAACTTTAGCCTGGATATCCTTGTCCTGGTTTTTGCCGGCAAGTTCATTGTACATTTTTGCTGATTCTTCGAAATTTTTCTCTTCGTAAACAGCAGTGCCAAGGTTGAACTTCCCTTTCACGGATTCCTTGTTGATTTCAAGTGCTTTGCGGTAATCTTTTTCGGCTTCTTTAAAGTTCCCTTTATTGTACTGGCTGTTTCCTTTGCGCAAAAGAGTGTTTTCTTTCTGTGCAAAGACAGGAAACGCCAGCATGAATAAAAGCAACAAAGAAATCAGCTTAGTCTTCATAATTTAAAATCACCGGAACAGTTTAATATTTTTTATCCATTTTGTTTTACGCTCAAAGACGAAAAGGTCCAGTACCAGTATCAGAAGTGCAAGGGCGGCAAAGAATTGGAAGCGGCTTTCAAAATCAGAGAACTGTTTGCTTTCAATATCTGATTTCTCGATCTTCTCCAGGTCGTCAAAGACGGTATTCAGTCCTGCATCGGAATTACTGGCCCTTACGTACATCCCTTTCCCAACGTTTGCGATCTCCTTAAGGCTCGTCTCATCAAGCCGGCTCATAATTGTATTACCATCCTTGTCCTTCTTGTAACCGATCTGGATATCATCCTGAAAAACGGGAATGGGTGCGCCTTCGGGAAGCCCCATACCTATAGTATACAGTATAATCCCAGCTTTAGCTGCTGCCTCTGCCTGCTCAAGCACCTGTCCTTCGTGATCTTCCCCATCTGTTATCAATACAACAGCTTTATTATGTTTAGATTCCCCGAAACTTGAAACGGCAAGTTTTATAGCATCGCCAATAGCAGTTCCCTGGGTCGGAACCATACCTGTTGATACTGTATTCACAAAAAGTTTCGCCGCAGCGTAGTCGGTGGTTATTGGCAACTGGGTATAGGCTTTACCTGCAAAAACAATAAGCCCGATGCGGTCGCCTTCCAGTTTATCGGTAAGTTTTGAAATGGCCTGTTTTGCGCGTTCAAGCCGGCATGGCCTGATATCCTGGGCAAGCATGGAATTAGACACATCAAGGCAGATCATCAGGTCAATCCCTTTTCGCTTTACTTTTTCGATCTTCGATCCTGACTGCAGATCGGCTAAAGCCATAACCATGGAGGTAAGGGCAAGGGAATACAGTACGAATTTGATGATGGGTTTGGCAGTGGAGTATTCAGGGGCAAGGATCTTAAGCAGTCCGCACTCGCCGTAAAGGTCCATCGACTTTTTCCGCCTGATCATAAACCAAATGAATAAGGCTGATAAAAGCGGTATCAGGATAAACGCAAAAAAGAAAATACTATGTGCAAACCTGAACATGCTGATTGATTACGGTATGGTTTTTAAAACTGCATATCTTATAAATCCTTCAAGGGCAAGCAAAACAAATGCGATGAGGATCAGGGGGAGGAACTCTTCCTTCTTTTTCCTGAACTCGGTCACATCGATCCTGGTCTTCTCCATTTTATCAATTTCCTTATAAATTTCCCTTAGCTTGGTAATATTCTGGGCCCTGAAATATTTTCCGTCGGTCATGCCTGAAATCTTTACCAGCAAAGGTTCGTCTATTTCAACTTTCATCTGTTGCAGTTGGATCCCGAAGGGGGTTTTAA
>JAPLDN010000431.1 GCA_026391755.1 Bacteroidota bacterium | reverse complement strand
ACCTGGAAAACAGATTACAGTTATACCGATACTGTTTTCAAACATTTTTCCATTGATACCTTTCGTGCGGGCGACTTTAAATGTGAAAACTGGATGGGAAAAACAGGTGCACTGGTTTCCTACCTTTTTATGTCAAACTGGTTTGGCATCGCTTCTTTCCTGTTCTCTTTCGTATTATTGATCTGGGGAACCAAATGGATGATAAGGCTGACAGTCTTAAAGCCCTGGAAAGCTATGGAATATTGTTTCTTCGGAATTATATGGCTGCCGGTATTCCTTGGGCTTGTTCTTCCGCCTGATCGTATATCCACAGGTGTTATTTTTACCGGGGTTTATGGTTTTCAGATGAACCTTTGGCTGCAGGATTTCCTGGGAACTTCCGGCCTTGGAATTGTACTGGCTTTTACCCTGCTGAGCTTCATGATCCTGACGTTTAATATTCCTTTCCGCTGGATGAACCCAGGGAAACATGATGACGATACCAGTGAAGAAGCGACTGCGGATGTGGTTGTCCCTGAAACCGGGCTTATTCCCGATGAACAGACCGATGTCCCCTATGCAAACCTGTTCAGGGACGAAGCAGTGGAAGGAACGCAGCAGATCGACCTTGGCGGTCCCGCCGACGACATCCCTTCAGCGCCGGTTTCTGCGGGGATTGAGCTTCAGATCGAACTCCATGAGGATGATAAACAGGTAGAGAGTAAAGGCCCTATTCCACGCCAGGGCCTGGATACCCAATATGACCCTACACTTGACCTGCCAAGTTATAAATTCCCGACGCTTGACCTTCTCAGCGATTATGGGGGAGAATTCATAGCCGTCAGGAAAGAAGAGCTTGAAGCCAACAAGGATAAAATCGTTACTACCCTTTCTCATTACGATATTAAAATTGCAAAGATCAAAGCAACTATCGGGCCGGCTGTCACCTTGTATGAAATTGTACCGGAAGCCGGGGTCAGGATCTCAAGGATCAAAAACCTGGAGGATGACATTGCCCTCAGCCTGTCTGCTCTCGGGATACGTATCATTGCTCCTATTCCAGGCAAAGGGACTATCGGCATCGAGGTGCCAAACCAAAACCCTGAAATCGTCTCGATCAAATCCTTGCTTGGTTCCGAAAAATTTAAGAACTCTTCATTTGAACTGCCCTTCGTTCTCGGGAAAACTGTATCAAACGAAACATTTATTGCCGATCTTGCCAAAATGCCGCATTTGCTGATGGCCGGGGCAACCGGACAGGGGAAATCGGTAGGATTGAACACCATTATCACCTCGCTTCTTTACAAGAAACATCCGTCACAAATCAAGTTTGTGATGATAGACCCTAAGAAAGTTGAATTAACCTTGTTTTCAAGGATTGAGAGGCATTTTCTCGCAAAGCTCCCCGATAGTGAAGAAGCCATCATCACCGATACCAAAAAAGTCATCCGTACCTTGAATTCACTCAACATTGAAATGGATTCAAGGTATGATCTGCTGCGCGATGCCCAGGTCAGGAATATTAAAGAGTACAACGAGAAATTCTTTAACCGTAAACTCAATCCTAACGACGGGCATAAGTTCCTGCCTTATATTGTACTGGTAATAGATGAGTTTGCCGACCTTATCATGACGGCAGGCCGTGAGATAGAGACACCCCTTACACGCCTTGCCCAGCTGGCCCGTGCAACGGGTATTCACCTGATCATTGCGACCCAGAGGCCCTCGGTGAATATTATTACAGGAACCATTAAGGCAAATTTTCCTGCCCGCATCGCTTTCAGGGTAATTTCCAAAATAGATTCACGCACTATTCTCGACTCTTCAGGTGCCGACCAGCTCATTGGCCGGGGCGACATGCTCCTTTCAACAGGAAGCGACCTAATCAGGCTTCAGTGCGCCTTTGTGGACACTCCAGAGATTGAAAAGCTGACCGATTTTATAGGATCCCAGAGAGGCTATCCTGACGCATTTTCCTTACCTGAATACTACGATGAAGAGAACGCATCAGGCAAAGATTTTGACCCCAACGAAAGGGATGAGTTTTTTACCGAAGCTGCCAGGCTGGTTGTTCAGCACCAGCATGGGTCAACATCCCTCCTGCAACGTAAACTTAAACTGGGCTATAACCGGGCAGGGCGAATCATCGACCAGCTTGAAGCTGCTGGAATTGTGGGCCCATTTGAAGGCAGCAAAGCCAGGGACGTGAGATACAAGGATTCAACGGCCCTTGAAGCTTACCTGCAGGGTATGGGGAACCAATAGTTCAAATAAAAAATAACTATAAATAACAAATGAAGAAGCTCATAATTTTATTTCTCTGCCTGGCTTTTGTAAATGCATACAGCCAGAAAGACCAGAAAGCTACCGAACTGCTTGACCAGGTAAGCGCCAAGACAAAGGCATACAAGTCGATCAAAGCCGATTTTTCCTATAAGATGGAAAACACCAAGGCAAAGATCAATGAGGAAAAGCAGGGAAGCCTGCTGCTGAGCGGGGATAAATACAAGATGCAGGCCAGCGGGCAAACCGTGATCTGTGACGGGAAAACGATATGGACATACATGCCCGAATCAAACGAAGTTCAAATCAATTCTCTCGACAATAAAGACGAAGCCCTCACCCCTTCCAAGCTTTTGTCGAACTACAACACCAATTTCAAATCAAAGATACTGTCAGACAAAACCAGCGATCCCAATACGGTAAAAGTCGAGCTGGTTCCGAATACTGTAAAGAATTACAACCGGGCAATACTTTCTCTGGACAAAGCGAAACTCCAGGTTAAATCCTTTGTTATCTATGACAAAAACGGGAATATCTTTACCTATACTATCAGCCGTTTCCAAACCGATTTACCTGTGAATGCCTCTGACTTCACTTTTGACGCCAAGAAATTTCCGGGGGTTGAAGTCATTGACATGAGGTAATATGGTTTTCCCGCTGACTAACGGAGTTTCCGCCTTAAGTGAACTGGCCAAAGCAATACGGCAGTCAGTTGTCAGAAGTCTTGCCCGGGCCGGTTCTGGCCACCTGGGTGGTTCAATGAGTTCGGCCGACATACTCACCACTTTGTATTTTTCAGTAATGCGGCACGATACCGGTAATCCTTCATGGCCGGGCCGCGACAGGTTTATACTGTCAATCGGGCATATAGCGCCGGTATTCTATGCCACACTGGCCGAAGCAGGATATTTTCCAAAAGAAGAACTGTTAAGCCTTCGTAAACTGGGCAGCAGGCTGCAAGGGCACCCAGGCAGGGACCATGGTCTTCCGGGCCTGGAGCTGTCGGCAGGCTCACTCGGGCAGGGTCTTTCAGTAGCAGCAGGAATCGCCATTGCAGCAAAAATGGACAGGATTGACAACCGCACGTATTGCCTTTGCGGCGACGGTGAAATGCAGGAAGGTTCGGTATGGGAAGCAGCGATGGCGGCTGCTCACCACAAACTGAACAATCTCGTGGTTGTTATCGACAGGAACGGTGTCCAGATCGATGGCAGCACCGAAACAGTGATGGGCCTTGAACCCCTTAAAAAGAAATGGGAGGCATTCGGATGGGACACCCTTGAATGTGACGGCCATGATTTCAGGGCGTTGATGAGCGCATTTCAGAAAACCCGGATCGAACGTGACCGGCCATCTGTGATAATAGCTAAAACGATCATGGGCAAAGGGATAGCAAGCATTGAGGGAGATTACCGCTGGCATGGGAAGGCACCTTCGAAGGAGCAGGCGGAGGAATTCATAAGGGAATTAGACATCTGACATCTGACATCTGACATCTGACATCTGACATCTGACATCTGACATCTGACATCTGATGTCAGATAAATGGGAATAACCCGGAATTATGTCTGCAATGCAATTTAAAAACAGAGGGAATAAGGCACTCAAATCAGGTTTTGGCGAAGGGTTGCTTGAAGCTGGCAAGGCCAATGAGAAGGTCGTGGCGATTGGAGCCGATATAACTGCTTCGGTTGGGGCTGACTTGTTTGCCTCCGCTTTTCCCGGGCGTTTTATTTCTCTCGGTATTGCCGAACAGAACTGTGTGGGAGTATCGGCAGGGCTTGCATTGATGGGAAAGATACCCGTGTTTGCAACTTACGGGGTATTTTCGGCCCTCAGGACCACCGACCAGATCAGGATCTCACTCTGTTACAACAACCTTCACGTCGTTATTGGAGGAGCCCATGCCGGAGTTTCGGTGGGTCCCGACGGAGCAACCCACCAGGCGCTTGAAGATATTGCAGTGATGCGTGTAATGCCGAATATGACCGTTCTTTCACCCTGCGATGCAACCCAGGCCAGGCTTGCAGTC
Source organism: Bacteroidota bacterium (assembly GCA_026391755.1). Classification (GTDB taxonomy): domain Bacteria; phylum Bacteroidota; class Bacteroidia; order Bacteroidales; family FEN-979; genus CAIRDP01. The sequence continues at coordinate 2,471 of JAPLDN010000431.1, read as the reverse complement.
ATTGCGGCCATCGAAAAGTGTAAAGGCCCCGTTTACCTTAGGTTCGGAAGGGAGGCCATGCCTGACTTCACCTCACCTGAAATGGGTTTTGAAGCAGGGAAAGCCCAGCTCTTCCACGAAGGAAGCGATGTAGCGATCATAGCCACCGGGCATATGACCTGGGAAGCCATACAGGCCGCTATTGAGCTGCAAAAACAAGGAATTCATGCCAGGGTGATTAACATCCACACTATCAAACCCCTTGATAAATCTGCTGTTATAAACGCGGCAAAGGAATGCGGTGCCATAGTGACGGCCGAGGAACACCAGGTTGCCGGCGGACTGGGTTCGGCAATATCGGAAGTGATCTCTGGAAATTATCCCGTTCCGATTGAGTTCGTTGGCATGCAAGACAGCTTTGGCGAATCAGGCCCTCCCCTTGAACTGATGAAAAAATTCGGGCTTACTTCAGAAAATATTCTTAAAAGCTGCTTTGCTGCTTTGCAACGTAAAATCTGAAAACCATAAAAACAGCAATGTAAAACCCTGGTTTGACGGGTTCCCAAAAAAGTAAGCAAAGAGGAAACAGCGGGTTTCTAAGGTTTGCCCCTTTGAACGTTTGTTTATTCATCAATCACTGAAAGTTGCAGTAAATAACAGATATTCAGATGAATAGGACATGAACGTAAGGTCGGTGCTCCTGCTGCCGGTGGTGGGGAAAATATACATCATCCTGATTTTTACATCAGAATCAGGAAAGCTGTTGCAGGCATTCAGTACTCTCTGAACCGTGGCTTTCCTGTCATACCAATGCCCCGTCCAGATGGCAGGAACATCGATTTCTTCCTCCTGCATCCCATAGCAGTAACTCAGGTATACCTTTCCCTGAATTGTTGTCCAGTTGCCCTGGATAAGTATTACCATCTGCATCTGGGGTTTGGCACATGAATTAGTAAAATATCCCGAAAAAGTGATGAATGCCGTTGAATCAACCAATGTATAAGTCATATGGTAGGAAACTGAATCACTCAGTTTAAACCTTCCTGAAGATGGATCATTCAAAGGCCCGGTCACAACCTGGGAACCGGCGCATGGTCCAGAGGGTTCATCAGTGCTTTTATGGCAGGATAACAGCGAAATCAACGCTGAAAAGAAAAGACTTATAAAAATCAGGCCTTTCATGAGGTCCACAAATCTATCCCAAAGACAAATATAATAAATTCGATGGATATGTCAAGGAAGCATAATATCCTCAGGATATACCACCCTTTCCAGGAACAAGCCGCAGGCGGGCACTGAATCCCCTGCATCGGAACGGTTTTTTGCCTCGATCACAAGTTTCAGGTCCCTTAATGTCATCTTAACTGTTCCCAGGTCAAGGAGGGTTCCTACAATAGCCCTTACCATATTCCGTAAAAAGCGATCAGCTGAAATGGTGAAAACAAGCAGGTTTTCGCTTCTCTCCCAACGTGCATGGCTTACCTTGCAGATTTTGGTTTTAGTATCTGAATCGACCTTTGAGAACGATGTAAAATCAGAGTATTTCATAATCATTTCAGCCCCACAGTTCATCATATCCATGTCGACAGGACCATAATGGTAATATGAATGGTTCACCAGGAACGGATCTTTCACAAGTGTAATATAATATTTATACGTACGAAGCCGGGCGCTGAAACGGGCATGAGCATCATGCCTGACAGGATAAATCTGACGAATGGCAATATCACTGCTGAGGTAGGAATTCAGTTTGAAAACCAGTTTTGATAATTGGGGACGGCCTAATTCTTTGTAAATGTCCATATGCGCAATATATTCCCTGGCATGAACACCGGTATCGGTACGGCCGCAACCGGTAAGGTTTACATCCTCCCTCAACATCATGCTTATTGCCCCGGATAAAACTTTCTGAATGCTGATTGCATTCTTCTGGGCCTGCCAGCCATGATATTTGGTTCCGTCATAGGATAAATCGATAAAGTATCTCATAATTTTATATCCCTGCAAGACTGGTTTATCGGTCCAAAGATAAAGCAGATTATAAAAAAAATATCCTTAATCTTCTTTATCTTCTGAAATTCAAACAAATATCAATAAAATGAAACGTTAAAATCATGATAATTATACATAATTTCTCTGTTTTTTCAATTATATTTGTTATTTGATAAACAGTTGAATGGGCCCGCGCAAGGACAAAGAAACCCAATGTGAATTATGCCATCTGGCATTTCAGCGTTTTTTTATCTGCCTCGACCGGGCCGATTTGCAATATATTAACAACGAAAAAGAAATGCGGACCTACCGCAAGGGAATGGATGTTTTCGAGGAAGGCCATAAAACCCACGGTATATTTTGCATTAAGTCGGGCCAGGTAAAACTGTACAAGAACGGATTTGACGGCAGGGAACATATTACCCGGATCGCTTTCCCCGGTGATTTTATCGGCATGAGGGCCTTATTAAGCGGGCGTGATTATTCGGTAAACGCTACAG
>JAPLDN010000258.1 GCA_026391755.1 Bacteroidota bacterium | reverse complement strand
AATCAGCAAGCAGGCAGCATCGAAGCCTGGATGCGGAGGATCATGGTGAATACGGCTCTGAATTACCTGCGCGACCATAAAAAGGAAAAAATGTTCACGGTCCCGGATACCCAGATTGAGAACTTCCGGGAATCTGAAGATACTGATGATTACGGCGGATGTGATCTCACCAAAGACCAGCTGATGGGCCTTGTTTGCGAGCTTCCCGACGGGTACCGCACCGTATTCAACCTTTATGTGATGGAGGATTATACTCATAAGGAGATCGGGGAATTGCTGGGGATTTCCGAAAATACATCCAAATCGCAATTATCTAAAGCAAGAAATTTCTTAAGAAAACGCCTTCTTGAATATCAAAGTAGTAAGAATTATGAAAAAGCAGAATCCAATAGATGACCTTTTCCGCTCTGAATTAGCGGATTACCGGGTCGGGCCTTCGGATGAGCGCCGGGCAGCGTTCATGCGGGAGGCGGTTGGGAAATCCGGTAAGGGCTCATGGCCTTTCTGGTGGATCGCAGGAGTTGTTGCGATTCTTTTAATCGGAGCAGGAATAGCGGTTTTGGTTCATGAGGACCGTTCACCGGCACCCGCCATCTCACATCCGACATCCGACATCTCACATCCGACATCCGACATCTCACATCCGACATCCGACATCCACCATCTCGCATCCGACATCTCACATCCGACATCCGACATCTCACATCCTGCATCCCGCATCCCGGATCCCGCATCCCTAATCCCGGATCAGCGCGAAGCGCTTCATCCCGCATCCCCTGCCCCAGCTCCCGGCTCCCCGCTCCCGGCTCCCGCATCCGATATCTCACATCCGATATCCGACATCTCACATCCGATATCCGACATCTCACATCCCGTTATCCCCGCAGCGCCTCAAGAAGAAGCCACCAAATCATCCACCAAACCTGAAACTCAGAACGAAGAGAAACAAGTCACATACCGGGATAAAAGCTATCCGCCGAAAAAATGGAACATCAGCGCAGGTGTTTACTATACCCCCGAATGGATGTTCAATACCCTGAACGGCGATAAATTTGTCAATAATTTCGGTGTGGAAGGCACCTTTCATTTCGGGAGGTATTCGGTGAGAACAGGAGTAGGGCTGAGCGTGACGACAGGATCAAACGAAATGCTGAGGCAAACGAACTCTTATCTTGGGGCATACAACGCCCTGGATTCCATCACATTCCAATGGAACCAGCAGCATACCAGCCTGGTCCCTACCTATTTTACCCAGCAAAAGAATGTTTACGATTCGACGCTTACCTATAACTACTCCTATAATAAGAAACGCTATACTTACCTCCAGGTGCCGCTGATCCTGGGATATGACTTCTGGCAGAACAGCTGGCTATCACTGGGTGTAAGAGGCGGAGCCGTGATGTCGCTACTGGTGAAATCAGAAAACCTCAGCGATTCCTATAACGAAGGGAACGACAAAGTCATTACCATTAACAATGTGAGCCCCGACCGTATCCAGCTGAACTGGCAGGGGATAGGAGGGATCAACGCCTCGTTCAGGCTGTCGCGAAGGTTCAGCATTGAAGTGGAACCTGATGTTCGCTATTATTTTAATTCAGTCTATGAGTCCTCGGAGATCACTACAAAACCCTGGAGCCTGGGGGTGAGGGCAGCATTTATTTTAACCTGGTAATGCCCCCGCAGGCAACCAAATAGAAAATCCGTGTTATTAATACAACAGATGCAACAATATAAAATCGTCAATCGTAATTCGTAAATCCAAATCTTTTCCCCATGAAAAAACTTTTTCTTCTTCTGATGATGTGGTTTGCAGCAGCCGGCATGACAGCAAAAGCCGACGCAATCCACATCCACGGAATTGTCCGCGACACCCTCACCATGGCGCCTGTGCCCAACGACTCTGTTTTCCTTGACATCGATTCCTGCAGCAGCGGATTCACGTACCATGGAAGAGCTTATACCGACGCAAACGGTTTTTATTCAGATACCATTACCTTCAATACAGGCGGGGCTCCTACCGGGGTGCTGTTTGTATGGCTGCGTGACTGTCGTCAGAATATTCAAACCCAGTATTGTCATTTTGCTCCCGGTGCCCTGAATTTCGAAAAGAATTTCTATGTGTGCACTGGCACTCCCCCTCCTCCCTGCCACGCCAATTTCTACCCGGTCCCCCCTCCGCCACCGCCCCCTCCCCTCACTGTGCATTTTATCAATACTTCGGTGGGAGCTAACGGACCCTGGCATTGGTCGTTCGGAGACGGAACAGGATCAGACCAGTTTGATCCAACCCATACTTATTCAAACGGGGGATATTACCACGTACATCTGAGTATTGGCGACAGTGTGCATGGCGGATGCTGGGATTCAATTACGCACCTGATCTTTGTAGGAGATACCTCAGCCGGATGCCACTCCAATTTTACCTGGACCTGCGATTCGACAACAACGAACAATACAGTTCATTTCACCGACCTGTCGACCCCCTTACCATCGACCTGGTCATGGAACTTCGGCGATTCGGCATCGGGCGCAAATAACTTCTCACACTTGCAGAACCCTGTACATGTATACAGCAGCGCCGGAGTTTTCCACCCCTGCCTTACCATCGCAACACTCAATCCACCCTGCACATCGGTAGAATGCAAAGAGATTCATATAGGTCCACCGCCGCCGCCTCCCTGCGAAAGCTGGTTCACCTATATGAAAAACTTCCTGCAGGTAAGCTTTGAAGGCCATATACCCCAGAATGCGCCACTCAGTACTTATAACTGGAACTTTGGTGACGGAACAAGCGGAACCGGGAAAAATATTGAGCATACTTATACGGCTGCAGGCTTGTATGAAGTCCACCTGACGACCGTGACCCAGGATTCCAACCACTGCACATTTACAAGTATGCAGCATATCCATGTTGGCGACACCATGAACCTGCACCAGGTCTACGGACAGGTGTTCGAAGGGAACTTCCCCCTGCCTTTCGGTATGGCGATGATCTTTTCCAACGACACAATGCCCGGAGGCGCTCCTTTCTTCGCAGCATCTCCGATCGATTCCATGGGAGTTTATATGTTCCCCTATGTTCCCAACGGACATTTTGTGATCTGGGCGATGCCGTTTGATTCCACAGGCGGGTTCCTGCCCACATTCTATGAGCATACGCTTTACTGGCAGCAGGCTACGGTGATCGAACTGGGAAATTCGCAGAACCCATACAATATAAACCTTATCCATGCAGGCAATATGCCAGTGGGACCGGGTGGTATCAACGGTCATGTGAATACTTCCGGACTGAAATCGGTGAGCGTTGACAAGATCGCCATGCTGGTTACCGACGAACAGGGCAACGTTCTCGGCTTCAGAAAAGTGACCCCTTCAGGGACCTTTGATTTCAGCGGGATGGCCTATGGCACTTACTACCTGCTTCCCGAGCTCCCGAACACTACATCCGACCAGGTGAAAGTTGTGCTTAGCGCTGCTGCACCGGTTGCCAGCGTAGTGATGACCTTCAACGGAAACACCATCAACGGCATCAGCGAAGCATCGTCTGTGGAAAACTTCATC
>JAPLDN010000039.1 GCA_026391755.1 Bacteroidota bacterium | reverse complement strand
TTCCCATTCCCCGTCGAACCAGAGGACTCCGATGTTTCCATATTGTGTAAGTAATTCTTTAAGTTCGGCTTTCATATAGGCCACATATTTATTATAATCGGCATCCCCCGCCGGCCTGTCTTTCTCCCATTCCCTTCTTGGCAGGTAATCGGGATGATGCCAGTCCATGATAGAATAATAAAAACAGAATTTTAAGCCATATTTCTGGCAGGCTGCTGCAAGTTCTTTCATCGGGTCCCGCTGAAATGGCGTTTTCATTATATTAAAGTCGGTCTGTTTAGTATCAAACATGCAAAATCCGTCATGATGCTTTGAAGTGATCACTATATATTTCATGCCGGCATCCCGGGCTGCTTTAACCCATTCATCGGCATTAAAACCGGTCGGATTGAACCCGGACCTGAATTCATCATACGTTTCCAGCGGGATCTCTGCCGAGGTCCTTATCCATTCTCCATAACCTGTTTTTCCTTTCCAGATACCTGCAGGAACAGAATAAATCCCCCAGTGGATGAACATTCCGAAACGGGCTTCACGCCACCATTGCATGCGTTGATCATGCTGGGCTAAAGTTTCCTTCTGGGCAGAAAGCCTGGGAAGCAGGCAAAAAGAAAGTAAAATCAAAATCAGTATTCTCTTCATAGGTATATTTGTTTTGAAAATTGCAAGACTTAATCGGCCATAAAATTATAAAATCTGACCATTGGAAACTATCTTAAGCCAAATCAAAAGGCTACTTTGTTCATTACTTTTTTTCTGGTGATGAAATCCCTGAAGAGAGGTGATGCTTCCCCGGGTATTTTCAGATCATATGGTCCTGCAGCAATTCAGCCATGTAAATCTTTGGGGCCGGGCCGGGAGAATCCATTTTGGTTTATACGAGCTGGACCAATAAAAGCTATCCTGCCATGGCCGATCTTGGAGGATGGAAATATTACAGCCCGCTTAAGAGACGGATTGACACCTCTGATTTTCAAAAAATAAGGCTTTGCACTATTGGTTAGCAGGTAATGCATACTCCGTAGGACTCATGCATTGCATAATGGCTTTCCATTGCCGAGGAGAAGTGCCAAAAGTAAACTCTAACCGCTGCAGAACTTTATCTGTTAATAAAGTCTCGCCAAAATTTATGGTAGCGGTACTTCTACAATGCTGAGTTCATCCCCGCTGCCAACACCATTTTGAATATCGGTAAAGGGCAGGTCTTGCACCAACAAAGTTCCGGGTTGTGGATTCGTGCTTCCCGGTGGAGTAGAGCACTTCCCCATTTTCCAGATAGTCCCTCCCGGGTTTGAAATCTTCACCCCCTTTTGATAAAGAATCTGAATAACATCAATCGGGTGATATTTGCCCAAATCAATGCTATCAATAGCCATAGATTTCCTGCCTGTTATTGGATTAAAAACATGCAATAATAGTTTTTCTGTTCCTGGCATACTCTAAAAATTAAGGTTTATAACAGCCCACTAAAATATGTAATATTTTGTAAAAAGCAATATTCTTGGCTAAAATTATTAATAGTTATATCTTTGATTAGTAATTAAATTAACTCGCTTCCTCATGTGGTGTCGTTTTAATGTTATGCTATTGTTGCTATTCGCTGCTCTTCAGCTGACTCCGGCCAAAGCACAAAATAATCAGATTGAAATTTCCGGATTTTCTTACCAGGTCAGGAACTGGCCTCCGCACACCAACGCACCGGCAAGTATTTTCAATATTGCCCAGACTCCCGACGGATACCTGTGGCTTGCAAACGAATATGGCTTATACAGGTTTGACGGAATGCATTTCACCTATCTGAACAATTCATCTTTAAGTTCCTTCAAATATCAGGATTGCGGGGCCCTTTACCTTACAAGCGACAGCACTCTCCTAGCTGGGTTCAGCAATGGCCTGGTGCTTGCATATAAAAATCAGCGCTGGAGCGCAATTGATTCTGAAAACGTTTTCATGAACAAGAACATAACTGCTATTTCAGAGGATTCCGATCACAATCTGTGGATTGGACTTGCAGGTAATGGCGTTTTGAAGTATAAGCACAAGGTTTCCAGGTTGTTTTCCATGGCTGAAGGGCTCAGCAACAATGATGTTAACGTAATTTGCCCGGGCAAGTCTGGCGAAATTTGGATTGGAACCGACGAGGGGCTTTGCCTGATCGGCAGGAATGATATCAGGGTATATCGTCAGACGGAGGGGCTGGCTCACCCGAATATCAACGGCCTGTGGATGGATTCTGCAAATACTCTCTGGATCGGAAGTGCTGATGGGCATATCTATTATCTTCAGAACGGGAAAGTGAATTCCTGGACCGATAAGCAACGCATAATCAGAAGCAGTATCAAGCAAATCACCGGGTATGATAAGAACATATTGGCTATTGCTACCGAGGGTCAGGGTGTGATAATGCTGAATACGATAACCGGAAAAACAGAACAGGTGGATAACAGGAGGCACCTTGCATCAAACCTCGTGCTCTCGGTGTTTAAAGACAAAGAAGAGAACTTATGGGCAGGCACGCAGGCTTCAGGGCTTTCCCGGATCAGGAGCGTTCCGGTCCAGGTTCTTACGGGGAACGGACTTTCCGGTGATTGCATTACTTCTGTTTTACAATCGCCGGATGGCAGTATCCTGGCAGGAAATTCCACTGGCGGACTTGACATGATCAGGGCTGGCAGGGTTGAGAATCTGGGCTCCGGAATTCGTGTCGGGAAAGTTCCCATATATTCTATTGCTATTGACAACAAGAAAAACATCTGGATTGGCAGCCTTAAAAATCTGGTTAAGTATGATGGTAAAACGGCAATCCATTTCAACGAAAAACAAGGCCTGAGATGCACCTATTTCCACGCATTATTCATTACTAAAGATGGGAGTCTTTGGGTTGGGACCGACCAGGGTATTTTTATAATGAAGGATGATAAGGTAAGTTCAGTACTCACAACCAGGGATGGATTGCCAAGCAACAAGATCTTCTGTTTCCTGGAGGACCGGAAAGGCTCGGTTTGGGTTGGCACGCAGGATGGCGGACTTGCCAGGATCAAAGACGGAAAAATAAAAATATTCGGGAATAAGCAGGGGTTACCCGACAATATGATCCTATGCCTTCATCTGGATTCCCTTGATAATATCTGGATAGGGACCGGACAAAACGGGCTGATTCATTTCAATTCTGTCACGGAAAAATTCACACGTTTAGCCAGCAGGGAGCTGGGAACATCAATCGGGTATATTTTTGAAGACAATTCTAAACATCTGTGGTTTGCAGGTTCGGGTGGCCTTGGGACAGCTAAATTCAGTAGTCTGCAGAAGTCATTAGATCAGAAAAACAGTTCTTTGTTTATGCAGTATATTGGTTTTGATACTGCTATTGGATTTATCGGGATTAACATGGGACTTTTTCCGGGGGCCTCAAAATTAAAAAACGGCCAGTTTTGGTATCCTTGCTCCAGTGGAATCGCCATTATAAATCCTGAGGCCTCCCTGGTTTGGAGTTCTAGACCAACTCCTCTTGTCGATTCAGTGTTCATTAACAGCCATGCTGCAGAGCAACGTGACGTTTATCAGGTCGGAGCAGGAATGATGAGACTTGAGATCCATTACACGGCACCATCCTTCATAAAACCTGAAGACCTCACCTTCAGGTACAGGCTTGCAGGATTTGACAGGGACTGGGATTCCGTTGGCACGAGGCGTACAGCATATTATACCAATGTTCCACCTGGAGACTATTCGTTTGAGGTCCAGGTTTTCAATAACCTCGGTGAATTATCACCCGTCACTGCCAGCATAAAGATTCATGTACTTCCTTTTTTCTACCAAACATGGTGGTTCGTCCTGATTTGCATCATCGCAGGTATTGCGCTGGCAGCACTTATAATAAATTACAGGATCCGGTATATTCGTGAAAAGGAGCTGGAATCCCTTGTGGATGCGCGGACCGAGGAAATCAGGAAGCTCAATGAACAGCTTGAGGAGAAAGTGACGAACCGTACGGCCCAACTGGAGGCCGCAAATAAAGAACTCGAGGCGTTTTCTTATTCGGTATCCCACGACCTTAAAGGACCGGTGCGCCGTATCGACAGCATCACCAGGGCTTTTATCGAAGATTATTTCTCAACCCTCGATGAAACTGAAAAGGATTTTCTTAAGAAGATCACTGAATCGGCAGGGTCGATGAATTTACTTATCGATGAATTGCTTAAACTTTCAAGGATAGTCAGGCATGATATCGATAAAATGCAGGTCAACATCAGTACTATCGCAATCGATATCAACCAGGAGATAAAGAATCTTAATCCCAACCGTAAAGTGCGGCTGTTGATACAGGAGGGGATGCTGGAATACTGCGACCCCAAACTTTTACGCATCGCGTTCCAGAATCTGTTTGACAATGCATGGAAATACTCAGGGAAAGAAAAAGAATCGGTAATTGAATTCTGTCGCCAGGTAAAGGACGGGAAAACAGTTTACATGGTGAGGGATAACGGTGTAGGATTTGATATGACTTATTATGAGAAGTTGTTTACTCCTTTTCAAAGGCTGCATAGTGATGACCAGTTCACGGGTACAGGTATCGGGCTGGCCACTGTAAAACGTATTATCCTGAAGCACGGCGGGTTAATCTGGGCTGAAAGTGCACCAGGAGAAGGCACTACTTTTTATTTCACCTTAAATTCGGGCGTATAAACTATTAATCCTGGTCGATGAGAAAAATTAAGTTGTTGCTTGTTGAGGATGATGAAACCGATGCCCTGCTTGTAATCAGGCAGCTGAAAAAGGACGGTTTTGAAGTGGACCATGTTCGGGTTAAAACCAGGCCCGATATGGAAGCCGAGCTGGACAAAGGAGGTTGGGATATAGTGATTTCCGATTACGCCATGCCGGGGTTCAGCGGGCAGGAGGCCTTGAAAATTTTTAAATCAAGGAATCTTGATATTCCGTTCATTCTTGTATCAGGGACTGTAGGCGAAGACCTTGCTGTAAGCATTATGAAGGGTGGCGCAAACGATTACATGATGAAGAGCGCCCTTAACAGGCTCGGCCCTGCTATTATGAGAGAACTTGAGGAAATGCAGGTGAGGATTGAGAAGAAACAAGCCCAGCAGGAACTGATCATTGCAAAACTTGCTGCAGAGGAGTCAAGCCGGGTGAAATCCTCGCTGCTTGCCAATATGAGCCATGAATTCCGCACACCCATGAATGGGATCCTCGGATTTACTGAGATCCTGAGTTCAATGATGACTGATGAGTCTCAAAAAGGTATGGCAAACCATATTCTTACATCTGCAAAACGGCTCATGAGGACATTGAACTCGATTATGACCTTTGCCCAGCTGGATTCGGGCTACAGCCTTAATAAGGCTAATGTCAATCTTTCTTCCCTTCTTGAACA
>JAPLDN010000269.1 GCA_026391755.1 Bacteroidota bacterium | reverse complement strand
TGTTCCCAGAATCTTCTCGCCCAGGTAATTATTTTTCTTTGCCTAGCGGATGGCTGTTTCCAGTATGCCCACCAGGTACTTGAACTCCCCTCTGATGTATATATAACAGGTCTTGACGCCGAGCGCATAACTGGATAAAATAAGGCCTTCAATAAGCAGGTGAGGCAGTTTCTCCATGAGGTAGCGGTCCTTGAATGTACCCGGTTCGCTCTCATCGGCATTGCATACAAGGTAACGCGGCCTGGCCGATTTCCTGTCGAGAAAACTCCACTTGAGCCCTGTCGGAAAACCTGCGCCTCCTCGGCCTCGTAAGCCCGACCTGATCACCTCCTGCTGAACCTGTGCAGGGGTCATCTCCCTCAAGCCCTTGCCGGCCGCATCGTAGCCGCCATGAGCCCGGTAGACCTCAAAGGTCCGGATGCCCGGTATGCTGGCCTTATCTAAGAGAATTGCTCTGCCCATCCTTTTGATGATCCTTCTTCTTCCGGTTTCTGCCTCAGGTCTTCTATCACCTTTTCAACCTGCCTGGCTGTCATATGTTCATAAAATTCAGTGTTGACCTGCATGGCCGGACCGCTTCCGCATGCCCCGAGACATTCAACTTCTTTCAGGGTGAACATCCCGTCGGAAGTGGTTTCCCCTGTCTCAATGTGAAGATAGTCCTTAATATGCTGCAACACTTCTTCGCCTCCACAGATCGCGCACGGACCTGTATGGCAGACCTCAAGTACGTATTTTCCCACTTTATCAAGATAAAACATTGAATAAAATGTAGCTACTTCGTAAACCTCCATCGGATTAAGGTTCAGAAGCGATGCCACATAATCCATACTGTCCACGCTGAGATAACCTCCAAGTTCTTCCTGGGCAATGTGCAATACCGGCAACAAAGCCGATTTCTGCCTGCCTTCGGGATACCTGCGGATGAGGGAGCGGACTTTTTCCAGCGTTTCGCCTGAAAACGAAACAGTCTTGTTCTCCCTTACAAACAAATGGTGCTTTATCTTATTATCCTGCATCCCGTTATCCAATTATCCAGTTATCAAAATCACGCATCCAGCTCCCCCGCAATCACATTCATACTGCTCATAGTCAGGATCGCATCCGACAAAACCCCTCCCCTGATCATCTCGGGATAAGCCTGGTAATAAATGAAGCTCGGCCTCCTGAAATGCAGGCGGTAGGCAGCCCTTCCGCCATCGCTCACCAGGTAAAAGCCCAATTCTCCATTACCGCCTTCAACCGAATGGAAAACCTCGCCAACCGGGGCATCTATCTCACCCATCACGATTTTGAAATGATAAATCAGGGCTTCCATCTTACTGTAAACATCCTGCTTTTCGGGCAGGTAAACATGGGGGGCATCCACATGATATTCTCCTTCGGGGAGGTTCTCAAGTGCATTCCTGATCAGTTTCAGGCTCTGCCAGATCTCTTCCTGCCGAACACAGAAACGGTCATAAGTATCACCTTGAGTACCAACCGGTATTGTAAATTCAAAATCATCATACGAACTGTAGGGAGTCATCACACGAACATCGTAATCGATACCGGCCGCCCTCAGGTTCGGCCCTGTGAACCCATAATTGAGAGCCCTTTCGGGGCTTATCGGTCCGACCCCAATAGTCCTATCCATGAAAATACGGTTCCTCATCAGAAGCTTTTCAAACTGATGCAAAACCCCGGGAAGATGGTCCAGGAATTCCCTGATCTTTTTGTAGACAGCGGTATTGAAATCGCGCTCGAAACCTCCAACCCGTCCGAGGTTTGTCGTAAGCCTGGCACCGCTGATCTCTTCATAGATCTCGTAAACCTTTTCCCTCTCCTGGAATACATAAACAAAACCGGTGAGTGCCCCGCTGTCGACGCCTATCACGCTGTTGCAAACCAGGTGATCGGTGATCCGGGCAAGCTCCATCACGATGAGCCGCATGTAATCAATGCGTTTCGTGGTTTTGATCCCTAGCAGTTTTTCAACCGTAAGATGCCAGCCTATATTGTTGATAGGCGATGAACAGTAATTCAGGCGGTCGGTCAGGGGAGTGACCTGGTAAAAAGGCCGGCGTTCGGCTATCTTTTCAAAAGCTCGGTGGATATACCCTATCGTTTGTTCAGCATCGAGAATGATCTCACCGTCCATCTTCAGCACGTTCTGGAATATCCCATGCGTGGCCGGATGCGTCGGTCCCAGGTTAAGGGTGGTATATTGCTTCTCGTCTTTCATCCCGCTATCACGATCATCCCGCTATCAGTTTGTTTTTCATCTTCCAAAATACCTGTTATCCTTATCCTCCCTTGTCGGATCCTCCAAAGGATATTCCTTCCGCATCGGGAAATAATCGAGGTATTCAACATTTAAAATTCTCTTCAGATTAGGATGCCCTTCAAAAATGATCCCGTAGAAATCATAGGTTTCCCTTTCCATCCAGTTGGCTGCCGAAAACAGGTCACTTACAGTCCTTATATTCGGAGCATCGCCGCTAACAAAGGTTTTTACCCTCAGCCTTTTATTTTCATAAAAGTTGTGCAGGTGGTAGATCACTCCGAACGGAAGGCCCCTGTCGGGATAGTGTATCCCGGTGAGGTCGGTAAGAAAACGGAAGCCCAGGCTGGGATTGTCTTTCAGGAATTCAATCACTTCATAAGAAACCGGGGAGGCAATGGTGATGGTGAGAATATCGAGGCTGTCGTTAACATCCAGGATATCTTCTCCAAACTGTTTGCGGAGCCTGTCGGTTATGAATGAATTTTCCATATAGTTTCACGGCGGATGAGATCCCGGGGAATCCCTGTCGGCCGTCTATTTCTCTTTCAATATCCCGTATTTTATCAGGAGTTCCCTATATTCCTGCGAATACCGTCTTCTCAATGGTTCACTGGCTACAAGATCCTGAATCCTCATAAAGCCGTCGATGATCTGTTCGGGCCTGGGCGGACAGCCGGGGACATACACATCCACCGGTACTATCCTGTCAATCCCCTGAAGCACGCTGTAAGTGTCGAATATCCCACCGCTGGAAGCACAGGCCCCTACTGCAATGACCCAGCGGGGCTCGGCCATCTGCTCGTACACCTGCTGGACTACAGGCCCCATCTTCTTTGCAATAGTACCCATAACCATCAGCAGGTCGGCCTGGCGGGGACTGAAACTCAGCCTTTCAGAACCAAACCGCCCCAGGTCGTAATGCGCCCCCATAGTAGCCATGAACTCAATGCCACAGCAGGAGGTGGCAAATGGCAATGGCCAGATGGAATTGCTACGGGCCAGTCCGATCACCTTGTCGAGGGTGGTGGCAAAAACCCCCGGCGCCGAATATCCTTCAGGCGGATCTACTTTTGTATATATTGGTTTTATAATATCCATTTGTTGCTTCTCTTTCTGTTTCTGGGTTCTGGTACATGGTTCCCAGTACCAAGCACCCAGTGCCCATTTTCAGTCTTCCCAGTTCAACGCCCCCCTCTTGTAAATGTAATAAAACCCGAAGAGCAAAAAAAACAGGAATAACAACATCTCCAGGAAACCATCCCATCCGAATTCCTTGAAATTGATAGCCCAGGGATAGAAGAAAATAATTTCAACATCAAACAGCACAAACAAAATGGCTATAAGGAAATATTTCACCGAAAACGGGAACCGGGCATTGCCCCTGACCTCTATGCCGCATTCAAAATTTTCATCCTTCCTCAGCGTTCGGATTTTTTTGCGCTTTCCACCGATGATATGGGTAAGCACCATGGTTATCACTACAAACCCCAGGGCGACAACCGACTGAATAACAATTGGAATATAATCCGATGGGATGAATGTTCTTTCCAAGTTTATTTAGATTAATTCTTTACAAAGATACGATTTCCCGAAATTATTGTTACAAATTAAACGATTTTCTGACAATAGCAGTAAAGAAAAAATCCGGCAGATATATTCCCCCGTGGTTTTTCAGGCCTTCAGAAACAATGGAAGAAATGCAACAGCTTAACAATCCATAGCAGGAAGACAATCGATAAAACAGATGCAAGCACCCATCGTCTCTTCAGCATCCTGTCGGCCAGGAGAAAAAATCTATAAAAACTTTCTTTCCCGAAAGCCAGGTCGGCGAGAACCCAATAAGGAATGATCGAAACGATAAGGATTCCTATATATCCAAGGGGGTTATCCGTCAGCGCCTGTCGGAAATTTCCATGGATGATGGAAACAATGGAATGAATTGTTCCGCAGGAAGGGCACGGCAGGCCGGTAAGCCTGTTAAAAATACAGGTATTGAAAGCCTCTTCCTGCTTCTCCAGTTTTTTATAGCTGTATACAATCCATAGTTGCCCGGCAAGGCCGAGAAAAAGAGCCAGGAAGTATAAATTCTTTCGGGTCATCTAGCCAAGAAGCATTCTCAGCTTCTCGAAATTCACTTCCCTGGTGCGTTCCATGATAAGGAACCAGTCAACGATAGTCCAGATCCCAAGCCCTCCGCAGGTCAGAAGTTTTGCAACTCCAAGTCCCATATCGCCTATAATGAACCTGTCGATCCCGAAATGGCCCCCGAGAATGGAAATGATGAGCATTAGCACCGGTTCCCTGTATGTCAGGGATTGAATCGTCATCCATTTTGACTCGTCGGTCTGCAATAATTTTTCCCGAATGGCGGGAATCAGGTGAGGTTCAAAAAACTTTGCATGGGTCATGATGAACATGTCGGCTTTCTGTGCATCCATAAGTGATGATTTTTGGTTTATACCATAATTTGATGTTGTTTAAAGTTTTAAGTTACAGCATCAGCAAGTAAATATACAAATTTTATACTTTTACAAGCTATAACTAATTTACTCCTGATGAATGCGATGCCCCTGGTGCTTGGCGCACTGGCCATTTTTGCCCTGGCTTACCGTTTCTATTTCAGCTTCATTACAGCAAAAGTCCTGACCCTCGATGATACCCGGGCCACGCCGGCTACTGAATTTTATGATAAGCAGAATTATGTGCCGATGAACAAATGGGTGTTGTTCGGGCATCATTTTGCGGCCATCGCAGGTGCCGGCCCCCTGGTCGGACCGGTCCTCGCCTGCCAGTTCGGTTATTTTCCCGGATTTTTATGGATGGTGCTGGGAGCCGTATTCGCCGGTGCTGTGCATGATGTGGTCATCCTTTCAGCTTCAGTAAGACATGAAGGCAAATCCCTTGCCCTGATCGCCAGGGAAGAAATCGGCAAGGCAACCAGCGGTGTTACTGCATCCTTCGCCACGTTTATAATTATCATCATCTCCCTTGCGGGACTAGGCCTTGTCGTTGTGAATGCCCTTACCCGTTCCCCCTGGGGCACTTTCACGATCGCCTCAACAATTCCTATCGCTATACTGATGGGTCTCTGGATGTTCGTCTTCCGCAAACATAAAACAGCCGAAGCAACAGTGATAGGTGTTATCCTGCTGACCCTTGCCGTTATTTTCGGTAAATATGTTCCGGGTTCTGCAATCTCCTCATGGTTCAATTTTGATGCCAAAACCATGACCCTCCTTCTGGCAGGTTACGGCTTTTTTGCTTCGGTCCTCCCTGTATGGCTCCTTCTCTCGCCCCGCGACTACCTGAGTTCTATAATGAAACTGGGCGTTGTAGCCATGCTGGCCGTTGGGATTATCATCGTTGCCCCGGTGCTCAGGATGCCGGCATTCACGCCCTTCGTATATGGGGGCGGGCCTGTAATACCAGGTACCCTCTTTCCCTATCTTTTCATCACCATAGCCTGCGGGGCCATCTCAGGCTTCCACTCGCTCATCAGCTCGGGGACGACTCCAAAAATGATCATGACTGAATCCCATATCAAGCCTATCGCCGTTGGCGCCATGCTTTCCGAAGGACTGGTCAGCATCATGGCACTTATCGCCGCAGCAAGCCTCTTCCCAATGGACTATTTCATGATCAATGTCCCGGCCGAAAAACTGGCTCACTACCTGCCCATGCTGAAATCCATGGGGTTCACCGCTTCCGACCTCCCCCGCCTGCAGGCTGAAGTCGGGGAAACCGTGACAGGCCGAACCGGTGGCGCAGTCTCACTGGCCGTGGGGATGGCACAAATATTTTCTTCCATCCCGGGCTTCAAATCACTCATGAGCTACTGGTACCATTTCGCCATTATGTTCGAAGCCTTGTTCATCCTAACTACCATTGATGCCGGCACCCGTGTTGCCAGGTTCATCCTCCAGGAAATACTGGGGAAAATTTATAAACCCCTGGGACGGAACGAATGGCTGCCGGCAAACCTTCTTGCCAGCGGAATCGTAGTTTTTTTCTGGGGGTATTTTATTTATACGGGAAGCATCTCAACTATCTGGCCTATGTTCGGCACGGCCAACCAGCTGCTGGCAACCATCGCCCTCACGGTAGGCACTTCATATCTCATCAATAACGGGAAAGTCCGCTATGCCTGGGTTACAATAATACCTCTTGTTTTTGTCGGGGTCACCACCCTTACTGCCGGCACTATGAATATCCTCGGAATTTATATCCCCCAGCTCAGTGTGGATAAATCGTACGTCAAGGGGTTGATCAACCTGGTTATGACCGCTGTGATCATGGTGTCGGTACTGATCATCCTGAAAGATGCTGTGCCCAACTGGATCAGGGCTTACAGGAAATACCGCATGACGCCTGCAGTTTAACAACAACTTCTACTTCAGTCCTGCCTCTATGAGCTTCAGGTCAAGCTCCCCGGGGGTTCCGTTGTGGTTGTAACGGTATCTTACAATGCCTATTCCCGGAACGACATCCATGGTTATATCGTCGGCAATTGTTTTATAATTCAGGGTGTAGCGGTCGAACGGACCGTGGATATTCAATCCCCTGATCGAAGAAGGCTCATAGGCACTTTTCTCCAATACCTTCCAGTAATAATTGCCGTCAGCCCTGGTAAGCTGCGCGGCTTCTCCAAAAATCTGTCCGGTATCATACAAAGCCTCCATTAAAAGATCCGTGTCGCCAACCAGAGATGCCCGTATACTTTCACCGTCCGACAAGGATTCCTTAATTGAATCTATCCTTGCCCCGTTAACTTTATAATAGTATTGCCCGTTACCAGCAACCAGCAGGCCCCAGTCAGAAGCTTCCCAATCCTGGCCTCCCAGTACGTCCGAAGGGAATCCGTTCATTACAGCGAATGCCATGCTGCCTTGTTTCACGACATCATGCACTGTAATCCTGAACGTAGCCGGCTTCCCGTTACAGCTCCCCCTGTATTTCCAGAAATTCCCCTTGTGAAGGGGGATCAATGCCTGATCGTGTTTTGGCCCGTTATTGCATGATGATATGGCAATCACTGCAAGCAATAACAACTGTTTGATAATATATTTTATTAATCCCTGTCTTTTCATTGCATCAGAAGAATTAAAAGCTAAAATAGGAGTTTTAATAATAAGATGCTAACTTTAGCATCGCGATTAAGCCTTACAAGCAACCCCGCGAACATATGTTTGTCTATCAATATATGACTACGGTGCTGACTTTGAATTAAAGAAAAGGATCATTGTGAAACGGGCAAGATATTTCTGGTTCTGGCTGTTACTTTTTCTTCCATTGATGATGGAAGGACAGATCCGGCTGCTTGCAGGGCCTGGCATGAACCAGGGAATTCCATTCAATTCCGGAAACCAGGATGGCAGTTTAAATCACGGAACCAACGACTGCACTTTTACACCGGTTATTATAGGGCCGACGATTGCCTGCGAAGGAAGTGTTTCTAATGTGTATCAGACCGATCCGGGCGGTACAGGTTATACATGGACCATTTCAGGGGGAGGTATTATTACCGCAGGCTTTACAACAAATACCATTACCGTTACCTGGAATACTGCCGGCCCTCAGTTTGTCACAGTGGATTTTACCGATTTTTTGGGCTGTACCACTACAGGCCCGAAGGTTTATGATGTGACTGTAAATCCCAATGTTCCTGTCAGCGTCAGCATTGCTGCCTCCGCAAACCCGGTTTGTGAAAGCAATCCTGTGACCTTTACGGCAACACCCGTCAATGGCGGTTCATCCCCTGTCTACCAGTGGAAAGTCAATGGTATCAGCGTCGGCACAAACAATGCTGTCTATTCTTATACTCCGACAAATAATGACCATGTCCAATGCATCCTTAGTTCAAGTCAAGCCTGCAAGACCGGGGACCCGGCGACATCCAACCAGATTGACATGACGGTGAACCCTGGCCTGCCTGTGAGTGTTTCGGTTGCCGCTTCAGCAAACCCGGTATGCCAGGGTGCCACGGTAAATTTTACTGCAACCCCTGTCAACGGGGGATTAGCCCCATCCTATCAATGGAAAGTCAACGGCGTGGATGTGGGAACAAGCATTCCAACGTATTCCTATACCCCGGTGAATAATGATATTGTCACCTGTGTGCTCACTTCCAGTGAGACCTGCGCTACAGGCAGCCCGGCGACTTCGAACCAGGTGGTCATGGCAGTAAGCCCGATTCTTCCTGTCAGTGTCACAATTTCGGCTAATCCTTCGGGTGCAGTCTGCGAAGGAACACCGGTAACCTATACAGCCGTTCCTGTAAACGGGGGCTCGGCACCCTCTTACCAGTGGAAAGTAAACGGAGTCAGCTCCGGTCCCAATAATTTCAAGTTCACTTACACCCCGGCCAACGGAGATGTGGTGAGATGTGTGATGACATCCAACGCCCCTTGTTCAAGCGGCAGCCCGGCCACATCAAATGCAATAACAATGACGGTCACCACCAACGTCCCTGTAAGTGTCTCAATCGCAGCTTCAGCAAATCCGGTTTGTCAGACGACCATGGTCACTTTCACCGCCACTCCGGTTAATGAAGGATCTTCACCAACTTATCTCTGGTTTGTTAACGGCTTCAGTGTCGGCTCAAACAGTCCTGTATATACCTATGCGCCTGCCAACAATGATATTATTGAATGCTACCTGATCTCGAGTGTCAGTTGTACTTCCAACAACCCTGCAGTATCCAACCAGATCACGATGACAGTGAATCCAAACCTTCCGGTCAGTGTTTCAATCTCGCCTTCCGCCAATCCGGTCTGCCAGGGAACTGCAGTTACATTTACAGCCACACCAACCAACGGAGGTTCATTACCTTCTTATCATTGGTGGGTGAATGGAACGTCCTTGGGGATCAATGGTCCGACCTATTCCTACACACCAGCAAACGGGGATGTGGTTTCCTGTGTGCTTACCTCCAATGCAACCTGTGCAACAGGCAATCCGGCCGCTTCCAACCCGGTCACTATGAGCGTAAGCCCTAATATGGCTGTGAGCGTCAGCATTGCTGCTTCTTCCAACCCGGTCTGCCAGGGAAGTGCGGTGACATTTACAGCCACACCGGTCAATGGAGGGGCTGTGCCTATCTACCAGTGGAAGGTAAACGGAACAACAGTAGGCGGAATAGGTGGAACTTATTCTTATATACCGGTGAACGGGGATATTGTCACCTGCAGGCTTACGTCTACTGTCAGCTGCGCCACAGGCAATCCGGCTACGTCAAACACTATAACCATGAATGTAAGTCCGGGTCTGCCGGTAAGCGTCATTATAGTAGCTTCTGCGAATCCTTTCTGCCAGGGACAAGCTGTCACGTTTACAGCAACCCCCACAAACGGTGGCCCGGCTCCTGCTTACCAGTGGTATGTCAATGGGATCAGTGTCGGGGTCAATAGCCCTACACACGTTTATGTCCCTTCCAATAACGATGTTATTATCTGTATTCTCACTTCGAGTTTTTCATGTGCCACCGGCAATCCGGCCACCTCAAACCAGATCACCATGGTTGCTGATCCGGTCCTGCCGGTCAGTGTCACAATCGTGGCTTCATCCAATCCCTCATGCCCCGGCCAATCCGTTACTTACACGGCCACTCCTGTTAACGGCGGACTTACACCTTCTTACCAGTGGAAGGTGAACGGGGGCAATGTTGGCACCGACAGCCCTGTATTTACATATGTTCCTAACAATGGTGACATCATCCGGTGCCAGCTTACATCCAGCGCCTCTTGTATATCGGGGAACCCGGCAAACTCAAACCAGATCATTGCCACAGTCAGCGCCGTTCTTCCAGTAAGCATAACCATCGCAGCTTCAACCAATTTTATCTGCCTTGGAACCCCGGTAACTTTTACGGCTACACCGGTGAACGGAGGAACATCACCTGTGTATCAATGGTTTGTGAACAGCCTGCCTGTCGGAACAAACAGTAATACATATACCTATTCCCCGGCAAGCGGTGATGTCGTCACATGCCAGCTCACTTCCAGCCTGACCTGTGCCAGCGGGAACCCGGCCATGTCAAACTCTATCACGATGGTTGTTTATGCTTATGGAACCGTTAGTGTAATCATTACACCATCTGCAAATCCTTCCTGCCAGGGATTACCGGTCACATTCACGGCTACTCCTACTAACGGAGGCGCATCCCCGGTATACCAATGGAAAGTGAACGGAACAAACGTAGGTTCCAATAGTAATACCTATACTTATATACCGGCCAACGGCGACCAAATCGTATGTATTCTCACCTCCAATTATCTGTGCCCTCTTGGCAATCCGGCAACCTCCAATACCATCACCATGACAGTTCTTCCAAATCTTGCTGTCGGGGTGACCATCACAGCTTCTGCAAACCCGGTTTGCCCGGGGACCCCAGTGACTTTTACAGCAACACCCGTAAATGGAGGGACAAGCCCGACTTACCAATGGTTCGTTAATGGGCTGCCTGTTGGAACAAACAGCAATACATATACCTATATCCCGCTCAATGGTGATATTATTACCTGCCGGCTTACCTCCAATACGACCTGTCCAATAACAAACCCTGTAACCTCCAACCAGATCACCATGACAGTCCTGCCGAATCTTCCGGTAAGTGTTACAATAACTGCCTCGGCAAACCCTGTTTGCTTCGGGATCCCGGTAACCTTTACAGCAACACCCGCTAACGGAGGAACTGCACCGGGTTACCAGTGGTTTGTAAACGGGGCTCCGGTAGGTACCAACAGCAATACATATACCTATGTCCCGGCAAATGGTGACAGGATTTATTGCATCCTGACTTCAAATGCTCCCTGCGCAACAGGAAATCCGGCTACATCCAATATCATCATCATAGTGGTAAACCCCAACCTGCTTGCTGGGGTAACAATAACTGCCTCGGCCAACCCGGTCTGCCAGGGCACCGCAGTAACGTTTACGGCAACGCCTTCCAACGGTGGCCCTGCACCCTCATATCAGTGGAAAGTCAATGGGACCAATGTCGGGACCGGCCCCACATATACATATACACCAGCAAATGGGGATCTCATCGTATGTATAATGACCTCAAACTATTCCTGTCCGCTTGGTAATCCTGCCACTTCAAACACCATCACGATGTCGGTACAACCGAATCTTCCTGCCGGAGTGACTATAACACCATCCGCTAACCCTATTTGCCAGTCAAGCCCGGTTACCTTCACGGCAACGCCAACAAACGGGGGGGCGTCTCCTTCCTACCAGTGGTTTGTCAACGGAGCTCCGGTCGGGACTAACAGCCCCGTCTATACATATACTCCTGCAAATGGCGATGCCATATACTGCCGGATGACTTCAACCGCAACTTGTGCCACCGGGAATCCGGCTACGTCAAACACCATCATCATGGTCGTTAACCCCAATCTGCCTGTAAGTATCACGATAACCGCTTCGGCCAACCCTATATGCCAGGGAACTACAGTCACATTTACTGCACACCCGGCTAACGGAGGGACGTCACCTGTATACCAGTGGTTTGTAAACGGGGCTCCGGTCGGGACTAACAGCAACACCTACACTTATAACCCTGCAAACGGCGATTTAATTACCTGCATTCTCACTTCCAATGCCACATGTGCAACAGGAAGCCCTGCCACTTCAAACACCATCGTCATGGTGGTCAACCCCAACCTGCCTGTAAGTGTTACCATTGCCGCTTCGGCCAACCCGGTTTGCCAGGGGACCCTGGTCACATTCACAGCAACCCCCGTTAACGGTGGTTTATCACCAACTTACATATGGAGGGTCAACGGGGTCGTTTCAGGAACCAACAGCTCAACCTATACGTTTGCTCCTGCAAACGGCGATGTTATCAATTGTGAGCTGATCTCCAGTGTGCCATGCCCTACCGGGTACCCTGCAATTTCTAACAGCATTACCATGTCGGTCATCTCAAGCCAGCCGGTCAGTATAATTATTACGGCATCAGCAAATCCGGTTTGCCAATTAACCCTGGTGACTTTTACCGCTACACCGACAAATGGAGGGACTACTCCTGTCTATACCTGGAGGGTGAATGGCACGGTTGTCGGGACAAACAGTCCGACTTATTCATATATCCCCGCTAACGGAGATATTGTTACCTGCAACTTAAACTCCAATGCCCTTTGCCCGACTGGCAACCCCGCATCTTCCAATACAATCACCATGGCCGTACTCCCATATCTTACTGCCAGCGTTTCCATCTCTGCTTCGGCAAATCCGGTTTGCCAG
This sequence comes from Bacteroidota bacterium, assembly GCA_026391755.1. Lineage (GTDB taxonomy): Bacteria > Bacteroidota > Bacteroidia > Bacteroidales > FEN-979 > CAIRDP01. The sequence continues at coordinate 2,952 of JAPLDN010000269.1, read as the reverse complement.
GGCGTCCAGGTTACTTTTACTGCAACTCCTGTAAACGGTGGAACTTCTCCATCCTACCAATGGAAGGTGAACGGAGTCAACTCGGGCACGAATAGTCCCGTGTTTACAATTACCCCTTCCAACGGGGATATCATCACCTGTGTGATGACCTCAAATTATTCATGCCTGCTGGCCAATCCTGTTACCTCCAACAGTATTATCATGGCAGTCAATCCAAACCTTCCGGCAAGTGTGGGTATTACCGCTTCGGCAAATCCCGTTTGCCAGGCAATCCCTGTCACATTCACTGCAAACCCGGTAAACGGTGGTCTGTCTCCGTCCTATCAATGGCAAGTCAACGGAATAAATACCGGAACAAACTCTTCAACATATACGTATACTCCGGCAAACGGCGATCTCGTCCGTTGCATCATGACCTCTGATCTGGCCTGCCCAACAGGGAACCCGGCTACGTCCAACACTATCATCATGACAGTAAACCCGAACTTACCGGTCAGCGTGTCCATCTCAGCCTCTGCAAACCCTGCCTGCACAGGGGCTGCCGTTACTTTCACAGCCACCCCTGTGAACGGTGGTTCCTCGCCGGCCTATCAATGGTTTAAGAACGGCCTGTTAGTACCTGGAGAAGTGTTAAACACTTACACTCCGGCTTCTGTTGCCAACGGGGACCAGTTTTATTGCATTCTCACCAGCAATGCGGTTTGTCCAACGGGAAGCCCTGCCACCTCCGCTGTTATAATAATGACCATTGATTCCTTCCTGCCTGTCAGTGTTTCCATTTCAGTAAGCCCCATCGGTCCGGTCTGTGCCAGTGTCCCGCTGACCTTTACTGCTGTTCCTGTTAACGGAGGTGCAAGTCCCTCCTACCAGTGGTCTCTAAACGGTGTTCCGGTTTCGGGTGTTTCTTCCGCCACATATTCCCCGGCATCCCTGGCTAACGGGGATGTGATCCGTTGCGTCCTTACCAGCAGCCTGCTGTGTCCAACCGGGAATCCGGCACCATCCAATGCCATCACCATGACAATTCTCCCTGTACCGGTAGTTACTTTTTCTCTTTGCAATGCAGTCACAACCCACGATGCTCCACCATTCACGCTCAGCCAGGGCATTCCTCTGGGAGGTGTTTATTCCGGAACGGGGGTTGCTGGTAATACATTTAATCCTTCCCTGGTCCCGCCCGGGCAGAATACCGTTACGATCACCTATTCTTATACTAATATAGCCGCCTGCACTGTTTCCGCCTCACAAATCATAACACTTTTTCCCCCGGCAGGAAGTTTTGTTTGCGGACAAACTCTTACCGACGTCAGGGATAATCAACACTATCCAACCATTTTGATCGGTTCGCAATGCTGGCTGTCTCAGAATCTGAATTTCGGAACCTATATATCATCTTCTTCTTACCAGACCAACAATTGCCTGGCCGAAAAATATTGTTACTCAGATGATCCTGTAAATTGTTCAACAAACGGCGGCCTTTACCAATGGGACGAATTGATGCAGTACCAGACAAGCCCGGGCACACAAGGTCTCTGTCCCCCTGGCTGGCATATTCCTTCACAGGCCGAGTGGTCTGTTGTGGAGACCACCCTGAACGGACCGGGCAATGCAGGGGATTCCCTCAAAACAACAGGTACTTCTGGTTTTAACGCACTATTATCAGGCGTGCTTTACTCCAAAACTTCCTGGCAATTCATAAACTTCACCTCCATCTTCTGGACCTCCTCGACGGCAACCCCGGTTCAGGCAATTTCTCACGGAATTAATATTAAAGACAATAGCGTTTCCGATTACCAATCGGGCCGCCATAATGCATTCCCGGTCAGATGCATTAAAAATTAATTACTGTTTTACATTCTGTTTAATAAAGGCAATGACGAGCATGATCTCTTCTTTACCCTGGTTTTTTACAGTGTAACACCCTGCAGCAGCAGGAATGGCAAAGGTTTCGGCATAACTGAACTGCATGCTCATTCCGTTCTGTGTTTCAATAAGTATGCTTTCCCCTTCAACCAGGCTCAGTACATGGCATTTATTCTTAGTATCTATGCAGGCGGATGATGTTATATGGTACCTCCACACATCATAATAATGCAAGGCATGCGTAGGCAGGTGGAATTTTTTCCAGCCCGGGCCTTCTTCAATCAAACATGGCCTTGAAATGAAATCACGCTGTATGATATCCCCTTTCCTTCTGAAATCAAGATTTTCCATGGCCCTTGCAATATTCAGGTCCCTTGGGTTCCCCTCCAGGTCCATCCTCAGCCAGTCATACATTTTAAATGTAAAAATATAAGGGGTCGTACTGATCTCGAGAACCAGGTTGTTCGAACCCGAGCCGTGAACAGTCCCTTCGGGGATGAGGAATAAATCGTGCTTTGAGGCGGGATGTTGCTGCACGAATTTCGGGATGTCGACAGGAGTTTTTTCTGCCGCGCTTTTTTCCAGATTTTTTTTAAAAGGTACAGGGTCGATATTTTTATTGAAACCTAGATTCACCAAGGCTTTTTCCTTAGTGTCGAGAATATAGTAAGCTTCTTGCTGGGTGAAGTTTTCGCCGAATTTATTTTGAATATATTCTTCCTGAGGATGGCATTGTATTGATAAATTTCCACCGTCGAAAGTGTCGAGGAAATCGAAGCGGATCGGGAACTCTTTTCCAAAGCGCTCATGGCAATCGCCCAGCACCGAAGTTGCTTCAGTGAACATCAGCCAGTCGAAGCTCACTTCAAGCCTGTTGTCTCTGCTTTCAAGTGTAAGCCCGTTCTCAGGCACTATCATTTCAAACGACCATGCATAATTGGGGACGTCTTTCCTTAAGCCGGGGATATGCTCCTTTATCCAGGTGCCGCCCCAGGCGCCGGGTTCAAACCAGGGTTTCACACGGAATACATTCCTGCTCATGGTGTACAAAGCCATCCGCAGATCATCTCCTTCCATCCAGGCAGGCTT
>JAPLDN010000175.1 GCA_026391755.1 Bacteroidota bacterium | reverse complement strand
GATAGCAGCAGAGCCGCTACAAGCCGACGTCCCTGCCTTCGTCGGTTACCTGAAGGAATTCTTCAAAAGTGGGAGGGGGGGAATGCTCATTATAAACATTCAGTGTGACTTCACTGAAATCACGCGTATATCCGGCCTTTCTCAGGAATCGCCTGGCAGTCTTGAGTTCCTCAACAATAAAATAGTCAAGACTGCGGATGACTCTCAGGGTCCCTTCAGGCAGCACATCTTCAACAAGACCATCGCTGAGGGTTGAAGGGACAAGGTAAAGCACACCATGTTTCATATTACCAGGGTAAGTTGTTGAGATCGACATTGCCGCCCGACAGTATGATGCCGATGCGTTTGCCTTTAACATGAATCTTATTCTCAAGGATGGTGGCAAACGGCACGGCAGATGAAGTTTCCACTATGATTTTCATCCTTTCCCAAATGAACTTCATGGCTTGCACAATGCTCTCCTCACTCACAGTAACGATGTCGCTGACGTGTTCCTGAATGACTGGAAATGTAAGGCTGCCCAGAGAAGTCCTCAGGCCGTCGGCAATGGTTTGAGGATTGACACTCGGGATAAAAGCTCCTGATACAAACGACCTGAAGGCATCGTCGGCTTGTAGCGGCTCTGCTGCTATCACCCGGGTCCCCTGAGAAAAGTAGAATGCCGAAAGCGCTGTCCCGCTTAAGAGACCGCCACCACCAACCGGGGCAAGGATGATATCAAGGCCTTTTATTTCTTCAATAAGTTCGAGGGCGGATGTGGCCTGCCCTGCAATTATACGGTTGTCGTTGTATGGATGTATCTCCACAGCGCCGGTTTCCCCTATGACTCTCAGAAGGGTTGCTTCGCGTGAAGGGAGCGTGGGTTCGCAAAACGTGATCAGCCCGCCATATCCTTTTACTGCCTCGACTTTAACGGGGGATGAATTGGATGGCATCACGATATAGGCTTTCGCCCCTGCAAGACCTGCTGCCCATGCAAGCGCCTGGGCATGATTGCCGCTGGAATGTGTTGCAACTCCTTTTTGCAATGAAACGGGGTCAAGGCTCCTGACTGCATTGGTTGCACCTCTTGCTTTGAAAGCGCCGACCTTCTGGAAATTTTCACATTTAAAAAAAATGTCTGACCCGAACATCCTGTTAATGGTTGCCGATGTGAGCAGCCGACCTTGCCATCCTCGACAAATTGTAATAATGCGAAGCATCCATAACGTAAATGCGGTCGAAATTGTCAAAATCCTGCTTCCTGAAGAGTCTTGCAACATGCCCTGAGATGTCGATCCCGTTTTTTCGGCAAACACTCTGTGCCCTGTTGTCGGGATGGTCGCCAATATGAAAGGATTCAAATCCGCAGGAATCAGTTTCAGCCTGGATGCCGTCCTTTCTGAGTTTGCTTCTTAGAATACCTTCAGCCATAGGCGACCGGCAGATATTGCCGGTGCAGACAAACAGGATCTTCATGAGAAAGAAAAAATATTATAGTTTGATGCGCTTGTCAAGTTCTTCAACAAACTGACGGAACTGTTTATCTGTTTCCACCAGATTGTTTACCGTACGGCAGGCATGCAGCACGGTTGCATGGTCCTTGTTCCCGCAGTGGAGGCCGATGCTGGCCAATGAAGATTTGGTGTGCTTTTTTGAGAAATACATGGAAAGCTGCCTGGCCTGGACTATCTCGCGTTTGCGGGTCTTGGAATGGATCATCTCAACAGGGATGTTGAAGTAATCACAAACAACCTTCTGAATGTAATCGATGGAAATTTCCCTGGATGTGTTTTTGACAAACTTATCTATCATCTGCTTGGCCAGGTCAAGTGTGATGGTTTTCTTGTTAAGTGATGACTGGGCCAGAAGTGAGATCAGGGCACCTTCGAGTTCCCTTATATTGGTGTTGATACTATAGGCAAGGTATTCCACAACTTCGGGCGGGACAATGATACCGTCGTTGTATAATTTCTTTTGAAGGATGGCGATGCGGGTTTCCAGGTCCGGAACCTGCAGATCAGCGCTCAATCCACATTTAAAGCGGGAAAGAAGGCGTGGCTCAATACCCTTCATCTCGACAGGAGGCTTGTCGGAGGTAAGTACGATCTGGTTGCTCTTCTGATGGAGATGGTTAAAGATGTGGAAAAAGACATCCTGCGTTTTTTCCTTGCCGGCCAGATTATGTATATCATCAATGATCAGGATGTCGATCATCTGGTAGAAATGAATAAAATCGTTTTGATTGTTATTCTTTACTGAGTCGATAAACTGGTTGATAAACTGGTCGGTTGTCACATACAGAACCGTCTTCTCTGGAAAACTATTCTTTACCTGAAGACCAATAGCATGAGAGAGGTGAGTTTTTCCAAGGCCTGTGTTACTGTATAGCAGGAGAGGGTTAAAAGCAGTCTTTCCGGGGTTGCTGGCGACCGCGAAACCGGCCGACCTGGCCAGGCGGTTGCAATCTCCTTCAATGAAATTTTCAAACGAATAACTCTCAATGAGCTGGGAGTTAACCTTGATCTTCTTCAATCCGGGAATAATAAAGGGATTGGGTATCTCTTTCGATGTTCCCCTGTTAAGATCAATTGGCATTGAAACCGCAGGATTGTAAGTGGCTTTCTTTTCCGAAGCAGGAACATTTATAGTGAAAGGACCGGGGTCCGCTTCAGAATTGTCAACAATAATACTGTATTCCAACCGGCCTTTATCTCCAAGTTCTTTTTTGATAGTCTTTTTAAGCAATCCAATGTAGTGCTCCTCCAGCCATTCGTAAAAAAACTGGCTGGGAACCTGGATTGTCAACACATAATCTTTTAGTTTAAGAGGCTTTATCGGAAGGAACCATGTTTTAAAGCTTTGATAGTTGATATTGTCTTTGATTACCTTAAGACAATTTTCCCATACTTCAACAACGTTCTTTTCCATTAATTCAATTTACCTTGAATGTTTTTTTAATACTATTTAAAATCGCTATATATCAAGGTTTTGGATTTTAGCCGCAAGTTTAAAATCCTTAAGAAAGGCATACTTGATTCGATTAACAAAAATGAATAAAAAAAGTTTATAAAAAAATTTTTTATGACTTGATTTTTATAAATATTTGACATGTAAAATCGGGTTTTGATTCATCTAAAACTCCCGGTAATTCTGATAGACTCTTAATTGTCAGAGCATTGTTCCATGGCCTGACACTGATAATTGATGTTCTTTAGAATGGTTCTAAATTTCATTGTCATTCTCTTCCAAACACTTAGAAAAATCAATGGTTTTGTTAATTATAAAACAGACTGATTATAAACATAATTTGTTCATTGAGTAAACGTATCAAATGATGTAGATATGTTGCCGATTCTCATAAGTCGTTTCATTACCCTTTCAACTTTGCTTTTCCGGATTCCAAGCCTCAACCTGCATTCATTATCAAAGCTCTGGTGTATCAAATCGAGATCCTCTTCCTTTTGTATCCGCATCACATCATTTATATTCTCATAACGAAAAGTGAGCTCGATGATGCTTGAAATAATTTTTTCGGCTTTACCTGCATTTTCAAGAGCTTCGGATGCAGCCTGCCTGTATGCCTTGATCAGGCCTGGAATTCCAAGCTTGGTCCCGCCAAAATACCGAACCACGACAACAAGGGTATCCGACACTCCTTGTGAAAGGAGTTGCCCGTAAATGGGTCTCCCGGAAGAACCCGAAGGTTCGCCGTCATCATTGAAACGGTAGTTCTCCTGATCAGGTCCAAGACAGTAAGCGTAACAATGATGGTTTGCATCGTGGTATTTTTTACGGATCATCCCAAGTATGTCCTTTACTTCGGTTTCAGAGCCGGCAGGAAACGCAAGACCGATAAATTTACTGGCTTTTTCGCGGTAAACAGCTTCTCCTTTACGGGCAACGGTAAAATAGGTATCGGAGGCGTCACTCATACCGCTAAGGTAAGGTTTTATGAACGATCAGTATTACTCCTCACATCAATTTTATATTAATTTAGGGGCGTGAAAAAGGCTGTCAAAACAATTAAAAGTATTCGAACTGCATTTCTTGAAGGTCTGAAGGAGCTTTATGAGGCCGATGAGATCAACAGTATTACCTATATTCTGTTTGAAGAATTCCTTGGATGGCCGAAGACAAAACTTCATATTGAACCCTTTGCCATTGTTGAAGAATCTGATGCGGATAAATTTTCTGATGCACTAAACCTGCTGGCCCAAGGCTGTCCCATACAATATGTAACCGGCAAGACCATCTTTAACGGGCTTACAATCCTGGTTAATCCGGCAGTTTTGATTCCGAGGCCTGAAACTGCCGAACTTGCTGAGATTCTTGTCCGGGATCTGGGAGCATATGACCTGCAAAATTTTTCGGCTTTCGACATCGGTACAGGATCCGGTTGTCTGGCAATATATATTAAAAAACAATTTCCTGTTATCAGAATGCATGGAACCGATATCTCGGAGGACGCCCTGGCGACAGCAAAGGCGAATGCGAACCTGAATGCAACTGAAATAGATTTCTTCAGATCGGACATTCTCATTGCCAGTGAAACCTTGGCGGGCAGTGTTGTTAACCTCATTGTAAGCAACCCTCCCTATGTAACTATCAGGGAAAAGGAGGCAATGATGAAAAATGTGACGGATTATGAACCCCTCACTGCCTTGTTTGTCCCGGATGAAGACCCATTGCTTTATTACAGGGCCATTTGCCGGTATGCTCAACACGGGCTGGCAAAGAATGGACTCTTGTATCTTGAGATCAATGAAGCATACGGGAACGAGTTGAAACAACTTCTTAATTCAGAAGGCTTCGGCAAAGTGAACTTAATAAAGGATTTCCGCGGCAGGGACCGGTTCATCAAAGCGGAATTCAGAAATCACTTATAAAAGGCCTGATAAGATTACTTACCTCATCCGCAGAAAGAAAAATATCAGTGGCGCCAAAAGAATAAGGGGCGATATCATAATGGTTATAAACAAATCCGATTCCCCCGGGGGTCAGGTAAAAGTTTTCATTCGGCTGGATCTCATCGGTAAAGTACCCCTTGTCGGTCAGTTTTTGTGCATCCGGAATGTTATTCATCAGCTTTAATTTTCGCGTAAGAAGCCGGGTGAGATCCTGCTTCCTGCCTTCCGCCAGTATATCTTTAAGTTTCAGGACCTTTCCTGTTTTCAAATCGACATTTGTGAAATCAAGGTTCTCCAGTCCATGAGCTCCGCCGGTATAGGCATAATTCAGGATATAAAAGCTCAGTATGTAGTTTTCGTTGCATACAATATGCATGTACCTTAAAAGTTCCCAATTCAAAGCACCTGCATCCGGCATCTGCTTGTACAGGTCTTCATTTCCCGAAAGATAATCCGTCGTAAAGACCCTGAAATTCCCGATTAACACGCTGTCGGGGTTATTCCCGGTATAGGCGGAATTGCCAAATACTTTCAACATGATCTTTCTCAATGTGTCTGAGATAACCGCATTCCCCGATTCCATTGGCGCCAGCAATGCCATGTTCACTTTCCCTACCGGGCTTTTGGTCTTTTTCACCAACCTTACAGTCTCCTGCCGGAAATATACATTGAACTGTACACTTCCTGCTTTATAGGTCTCCGAAAGTTCCAGATGCAATGCTTTGCTCTCTTTGCTTTCTTCACAATCACCTGTGAAAGTGCCGGTGTTCTGGAGATGACCCTTTAAAACCGGATAATCGATCCCAAAAGGTTTAAGCTGAAAATTTCCGTTTGCGTCTATACGTCCTGAAAAATCGTATGGCTTGCCCGATTCAAGCGTACCTGGCAAATTCATGTGCCCGGGCGCGTTAAAGGCACAGTTGGCATAAAGACTATCGTTAAGTTTCACGAGGTTTACGCTTAGGCTGATATTTTTTCCTGCAGTCCCCGAGAGATGCCAGTAAGCCTTTTTAGGAATAGTCATCTGGGCCATTGTCCCGATCATGAGGCAAAGGCAAATACAGGTCATGGTAGCTTTCACGAGTTTCATTATTATTTGTTAATGGTTTGGCCTTTCTCCGAAAATAGCTGTTCCTATTCTTATCATAGTGCTCCCTTCCTCTATGGCAATACCATAGTCGCCCGACATACCCATCGAAAGTTCGCTGAATTCATCGTCAGAGGGGAAGAATGTTGCTTTAATTTTATTAAAATTGTCACTGAGGCTGCTGAACTCCCTGCGGATGAGATTTTCATCACTTGTAAAGGTTGCCATTCCCATAAGACCTTTAATGCGGATGTTCCGCATCGCTTTATACTCAGGGGACTCCAGTATTTGAAAAACCTCATGTACATCGAGACCGAATTTTGTTTCCTCAGAAGCAATATGCAACTGCAGGAGACAAGATATCACCCTGCCTATTTTCGCGGCTTCCTTTTCAACTTCTTTTAGCAGTTTCATGCTATCGATGCTTTGGATCAGATGTATGAAGGGCAGGATCATTTTCACTTTATTTGTCTGCAAATGACCGATGAAATGCCATTGGATATCACAGGGCAGGACAGAAGATTTTAGCGTAAGCTCCTGTACCTTGTTTTCGCCAAAAAACCTGTGTCCGGCCGAATAGGCTTCCCTTATGGCATCAGGCCCCTGGGTTTTTGAAACAACAATCACCTTTACATGATCGGGAATTGTGCGGCACAGCGATTCAAGATTCTCCCTGATATTCATATAGCTCTAGAAGTAACAAAAGTAGTAATTTGTGCGTTTGTTTCATTCACTTACCTTTGCCGCATGAAAAAGCTTTTCCTGTTGTTCCTCCGCCAGGTTCTCTTCTGGATTTTATTTTTTAATTTCACCCGTCTTGTGTTCCTGGTATATTACTCGGGAATCATTTCAGCTGAGGGTATACGATTTACAGAAGTCCTGGGGGTTTTTACTCATTCCTTTAAACTGGACCTGGCCACAGCATGCTATTTTATGATATTCCCCTTCCTGCTTCTTTTGCTGCAATCGATCTGGAGCCCTTCATGGCTGAACACACTGAACAAGGTCTATTCGGGTATAATGATCTCCGTTTATTCCCTGAGTGCCGCAGCAGAGATGGGGATTTACGCCGAATGGAAAACCAAGCTCACTTATAAAGTTATTAAGTACCTTTCACATCCTTCAGAGATCTATAATTCGGCTGAAACAGGAATCTTTTTCCTGCTGCTGTTACTATTTCTTTTAATGATAGTTGCCGGATTGGGTGCGTACCTGCGCTGGTTTTACAGGGATTTCACAAGGGAAAAACTGCCCTTCTGGCATTCCATCATTTTTGCCGTCCTGCTGCCTCCCTTGTTGTTCATAGGCTTGAGGGGAGGAGTTCAACAGATCCCGATCAACCAGAGCCAGTCTTATTTCTCTGCATATAATATTCTGAACCTTGCCGCCGTGAATAATGCTTTCAATCTTTATATAAGCATCTTTGAGAACTTGGGGAATATACGGGAAAATCCTTTCCGCTTTATGGACGACAAGCAGGCAGCCATGGTAATGCAAGGCCTTTATGATGTGAAAAATGATACAACGGTCAGAGTGCTCACAACAACCCGGCCCAATATTGTCATCCTGATCATGGAAAGCTGGTCGGCCGACCTGGTATACGAACTTGGAGGCGAACCGGGAATAACAACCAGGTTCAGCCAACTGGCCAAGGAAGGTATACTTTTCAGCTCAATCTATGCTTCCGGCTCGAGGTCGGAACAAGGGATGGCCTGTATTTTCGGTGGTTTTCCGGCTCATCCGATTTCATCTATCACCGTTCAGCCTGATAAATTCGTCAAACTGCCCAGCCTGGTCGGTGAGTTGAAAAAGCAGAACTACAGTTCAGCGTTTTATTTCGGTGGACAGCTGATTTACGGGAACATCAAGAGTTATATAATATTCAATGGATTTGATCAGATCATGGAAGGTGAAAACTTTCCTGCTTCCATCCCTAGAGGAAAACTCGGCATTCATGATGAATTCTCACTGGGATATATGGTGAACGATCTTGAAAAGTTCAAACAGCCGTTCCTCGCATCTCTCTTCACTGTTTCCACCCATTCACCCTGGGACCAGCCTTTTGAGAAACCCTTGAAATGGGGCGGAAATGAACAGGAATACATTAATGCGGCTTATTATACCGATCACTGTCTCGGGGAATTTTTTACCAGGGCAAGGCAAAAACCATGGTTTGCGAATACCTTATTTATTATTGTAGCCG
>JAPLDN010000108.1 GCA_026391755.1 Bacteroidota bacterium | reverse complement strand
ATCACTCATCACTCATCACTCATCACTCATCACTAATCGCAGATAAATATGATTTCTCTGGAAGAAAAATTAAAGGAGTTCGAGAACCGCAATAAAGCCGCAGAACTTGGGGGCGGGATTGAAAAGATTGAAAAGCTTCATAAGAAGGGCCGCCTTACGGCCCGTGAAAGGATCCTTCTTTTATTGGACCCCAATACGTTTGTCGAGATGGATAAGCTTGTGATGCACCGCTGCCACGATTTCGGCATGTCGAAGAACAAGATCCCCGGCGACGGAATTGTCACAGGTTACGGTAAAGTTGACGGCCGGCTTACTTTTGTCTTTGCCCAGGATTTTACAGTGTTTGGCGGAACCATGAGCCGTGCCAATGCCGAAAAAGTCGTCAAAATTATGGATATGGCCATGAGTATGGGGGCGCCTTTGATAGGACTTAACGACTCAGGCGGCGCACGCATACAGGAAGGCGTTGAAAGCCTCGCGGGCTATGCCGACATCTTTTACCGGAACGTCCAGGCCTCGGGCGTGATTCCCCAGATCTCGGCCATCCTTGGCCCCTGTGCAGGAGGTGCAGTATATTCTCCGGCCATGACCGATTTTATTTTCATGGTCAAGGAAAGCAGTTATATGTTCGTCACCGGCCCCGAAGTGATAAAGACTGTGACCCATGAAGAAGTGACCATGGATGAGCTCGGAGGCGCTATGACCCATAATTCGAGGAGCGGGGTCGCCCATTTTGCCGCTGAAAATGATGAGCAGGTCATTATGATGATCAGGGAACTTCTCAGCTTCCTTCCTTCCAACAACATGGCCGATCCACCCACCTGCCCTTGTACCGATGATGTCATGAGGCAGGATGAGAGCCTTCAGGAAATTGTACCTGCCGATCCGAACAAGCCTTACGATATCAAGGATATTATCACTACAGTCGTCGACAATCATAACTTTTTCGAGGTGATGCCCCATTTTGCCGGAAATATCATCATAGGATTTGCCCGCCTTGGTGGTAAACCGGTGGGTATTGTTGCCAATCAGCCGGCTTTCCTGGCAGGGGTTCTCGATATCAATTCCTCAGTTAAAGGAGCCAGGTTTGTCAGGTTTTGCGATGCATTCAACATTCCCCTGATCACTTTCGAAGATGTGCCCGGTTTTCTTCCCGGTACCAACCAGGAATTCGGAGGGATCATCAAACACGGTGCAAAACTCCTCTATGCATTCTGCGAGGCAACCGTACCCAAGATCACCGTCATCACACGCAAAGCATACGGGGGTGCGTATTGTGTCATGTCGAGCAAGCATATAGGGGGCGATGTCAATTATGCATATCCCACCGCCGAGATCGCCGTCATGGGCCCCGAAGGCGCTGTTAATATTATTCATAAAGGCAAACTTGGCGAAACCGAAAGAGCCGAAGCCGTCGACAATTACCGTAAGACCTTTGCCAACCCATACAAGGCAGCAGAACTGGGCTATGTCGATGAGATCATCCTCCCGAAACAGACGCGGATGAAGCTTATCCAGGCACTCGAACTCACCCAGAACAAGAGCAAACAGAATCCGCCGAAGAAGCACGGGAACATACCGTTGTAGAGTCGCATTCCGCTCGTATCAGTGCATCGCTGCTGCGCTGGTCGCTTACATCCTCACACCGCCGCTGGGGTTTGCTTTGCTGCACCCAAGGCGGCTTGTGTGAGATGCTACGCTCCGTGTAGCCAAGGCAGCTTATGCACTATACTCCGCTTTAATACATAACGAGAATCACGTTTTTTCCCTACCTTTGTAAGTAAATACCGCGACTATGTCTGATCTCGCAAACATCATCCGCCTTAAGTCCGAAGAATACTATTCCGAAATACTGGCTATCCGCCGCCATATCCACCGTCATCCTGAACTCTCAAAACTGGAAAAGAATACCATGGAATTCATTGGCAGCAAGCTCAGCGAATACGGTATTCAATTTAAGGATAATGTTGGCGGATTTGGGATCGTCGGGCTCATCGAGGGCCGCGAACCACAAGCCGCATGCCTTGCACTCAGGGCCGATATGGATGCCTTGCCGATAAATGAGACCAATGAAGTTGAATACCGTTCGGCAAACCCCGGGGTGATGCATGCCTGCGGTCACGACGTGCATATGGCCTGCCTGCTGGGTGCCGCAAAAATCCTGAACTCAATCAGGGAAAATTTCAGGGGAACTGTTAAGCTTTTGTTCCAGCCTTCCGAGGAAACCTATCCCGGGGGAGCGATCCAGATGATACAGGACGGGGCATTAGAAAACCCGAAACCAGATTTCGTGATCGGGCAGCATGTTTTCCCCTTTTTCAGCGCCGGACAGGCGGGATTCAGGAAGGGTATGTTTATGGCCTCCACCGATGAGTTCTTTATTACGGTGAAGGGTAAAGGCGGGCATGGTGCAATGCCGCAGACCACCATTGACCCTATCCTTATTGCCTCGCATATAGTTGTAGCCTTGCAGCAGATCGTCAGCAGGAATGCAAATCCTCTGGTTTCAACCGTAGTTACTGTCGGCAAATTCATTGGAGAGGGGAGAACCAATGTGATACCCGATACAGTGAGGCTTGAAGGGACAGTAAGAACTTTCGATGAAAAATGGAGATCCCGTGTACATGAGCTCCTGAAGCAAATTGCAAGCGGGACAGCCGAAGCTATGGGCGGCAGCTGTGATGTTGTTGTTGACAGGGGCTACCCTTACGTGTTCAATAACGAGGGACTTACCGACAGGCTCATCGAACTCTCAGGGGAATATCTTGGCGAAACCAATATTAAACCCATGGAACAGAAGATGGGGGCCGAAGACTTTTCTTATTTTGCGCAACATATCCCCGCATGCCTTTATGGCCTTGGAATTGCCGATCCGGCTTCAGGGACCGGTCCCAACCTGCATACCGCCGGCTTTAATGTAGATGAATCTGCGTTGAAAACAGGGATGGGGCTGATGGCATGGCTGGCAGTTAAGCTCATGGGGTGATGAATGTTGTGACCAGTATAACACATCGTATCGTTCGCTCGCAATCTTGCACCGCGACTGGGGTTTGTTCGCACCAATTGCTTATTTCATTTGCGTGCTCACGATTGCTTCGCAAGTGCTGCGCTGCACCCAAGGCCGCTTGTGCAAATCGCTTCGCTCCTTATATTTTTACCAGCTTTTGCGGAATACTTCGCTTTTTCGATACTTCGCTGTTACACTGCCTTACTATCCTGCTTCTGTTTATTCTTCCCGTTTTTACACTCGCCCAGGATCATCTACACTTACTATTTCTTTTGCCTGGTCGAATTACGGGATTTTGATGAAGCCAGAAAGCTAATGAAAGCAAGGCAGAAAACAGAACCCAATTCATTGAAACTCCAGGTAGACCTGGGGTATATATATTACAGGGAAGGAAATGTTGCGAAGGCCAGGAAGATATACGACGATGCCCTGAATCGCCTGCAACCCGATCCACAGCAACTCAACGATCTGGCAAATGCCTTCTATTCAAAAGGCGAACTTGATTATGTGATCAGCACCTATAAAAGGGGACGGGAACTTATGCCAGGCATGAATACCATAGCCTTTGAACTCGCCGGCGTTTATGAGAGAACGGGAAATTATAAGGAAGCAATACAGGAATACCTGGGCCTGCTCTCGGTCGACAGGAATTATGAGCCTACGGTCAGGAGCTCCCTCCAGACTATGCTGGCCAAAGATGAGGACAATTCGAAGAATGAACTTTTCAGGAAAACGCTTCTCGAATATGTCCAAAAATCTCCCGATAAAATTTATTTTTCAGAGATGTTATGGTGGTATTCCATACAACAGAAAGATTTTGAGCTGGCACTGATCCAGGGCAAGGCGCTTGACCGCCGCCTGAAAGAAGATGGCAGCCGTATTCTGGAGCTTGCGAACCTGGCCATCTCCAACGGTAATTTTGAAGTTGCCGACGAAGCGTATAATTATATTATAGCAAAAGGACCAGCGAATCCAAATTTTAAAGTTGCAAAAAGGGAACAGCTTCATACATGGTATGTCAGGCTGACCGGGGACCCTGCATCAACTTCTGTGAAACTGGGGGAATTGCAAAAGGCCATGATCGCCGAACTGGACAAGTGGGAAAATGATCCCGGGGCAGTGCATCTTGCCACAGACCTTGCCCACCTGGATGCATTTTTCCTGAAGAGACCCGATGAAGCGCTTGACCTGCTTGACCGTGTCGCCGGATTGAGGGGTTTGACTGAGAAGGATCGTGCAAATGTTAAAATGGAACTTGCCGATATTCATCTATTCAGAGGGGATATGTGGACTGCAACTGTACTATACCAGCAGGTTTACAGGGATTTTAAAAACGATGCCACGGGACAGGAAGCTAAGTTCAGGAATGCCCGCCTTTCGTATTACATGGGTGAATTTCAATGGGCCGTGGCCCAGCTTGACATTCTTAAAGCGGCAACTTCCAAATTCATTTCCAATGACGCACTGGAACTCTCCATGCTTATCAGCAATAATTACGACCCCGACAGCAATACTGTCGCTTTGGGAATATACTCACGGGCCGAGCTGGCCGATTACAGGAATAATGATGAACTGGCATTGCAGGCCCTTGATTCCATCCCCATGCTTTTTCAAGAACATCCTATTCTCGATAATGTAAACTACCGTAAAGGAGAGATTTTTCTTAAGCTTGGGAAATATGCAATTGCCGATTCTATGTTTGCACTTGTAATGAAGAACCACCCGGTTGATATAATCACAGATGAAGCCTTAATGAACAGGGCCTTGATCCATGAGACTTCCCTTGCCGATAAACAGGGGGCTATGGCTTTCTACCAGGAATTACTAAATACATACCCCGGGAGCCTTTTTGTGCCCGAAGCAAGAAAACGTTATCGTACCCTCAGGGGGGATATTAATCAATGAAATGATAAGACCAAAGAAACACCTTGGCCAGCATTTCCTGCATGATGAAAACATCGCCAGGAAGATCATTGCCGCGATTCCCCGTGAACCGAGGCTCGTCCTTGAAATTGGCCCGGGTACAGGAGTCCTGTCTAAATACCTTTTAGAGGATGATGCCTTTGATCCCTGGTTTATAGAAGTTGACCGTGAGTCGGCTGAGTACCTGCCGGCGAAATTTCCTGCCATTAGCCAAAGACTCATCCAGGCCGATTTCCTGAAATACCCGCTGGCTTCTTTTCCCGGCGAAGGGCGATCCCTTGAACCCATGACCATACTGGGAAATTTTCCTTATAACATCTCGTCCCAGATATTGTTTAAAGCTGTCGAGCACCGCCAGAGGGTGCATGCAATAGTCGGAATGTTCCAGAAAGAAGTGGCTGAAAGGATCACCAAACCTCCCGGGAGTAAATCGTACGGTATCCTGAGTGTGATCATGCAGGCATTTTATGATACGGAATACCTCTTTACCGTGAACGAATCGGTGTTCATACCTCCTCCAAAAGTGAAATCGGCCGTGATAAGGTTTACGCGAAATACCAGGAAAAACATTGGTTGCGACGAAACATTCTTTTTCAGGCTTGTGAAAACCGCATTCAACCAAAGGCGAAAAACACTTCATAATGCGATAAAACCCCTGACTGCAGATATCAGGGATGAAGCCTCACTGCCTTTTCTTCGTAGCCGGGCCGAACAACTCAGTGTGGATGATTTTATCCTTCTTTCAAGAGAGATCATAGAGAGACAAGCCTGATTTCCCTATCTTTGCAGCCGTATTTTTAAATCCCAAACCGAAGCGGATGAAAAAAAAACCTGTAAAAAAGGCAGCTCCCAAAAAACCTCTGCAAAAAAAGAAGGCCTTTAAACCGGAGCTGCCTCCATCCTTGTCGCGAAAAGCTAATCTTATCATTATAGGGATACTTTTTGCCTGGGCGTTAATTTTATACGGTAATACAGTATTCAATAAATATTCAGTTGACGATAACCTGATGGCCAATAACGACATGGTCAGGCAGGGGTTTAAAAGCATACCAACAATATTTTCCACTTTTCTTATTGATGAGCATATAAATGTCGGAGGGCAAAGGTCCGATTACAGGCCGGTCGCCAAAGCAACTTTTGCGCTGGAATTCGGACTTTGGGGTCAGAAACCCGGTAGAAGTCATCTTGTAAATGTATTTTTCTATTTCATTGCCTCACTCCTGACTTTTTATGTGCTCAGGAGACTGCTCAGCAATTATAATATACTTTTTCCCCTGCTGATTTCAATACTCTTCATGGCCCATCCTGTTCATACAGAAGTTGTGGCCAGCCTGAAAAGCAGGGATGAATTGCTTGCCTACTTGTTTGGAATGGCAGGTTTGTATACCCTGCTATCATATACCTACACCAAAAAATTCGGTTATATCTTGCTTACATGTATCTTCTATATACTCGGATGCATAAGCAAACTCTCGGCCCTCCCTTTTTTGGCATTATATGTACTCGTACTTTATTTCTTCAGCAATCTGAAGCCTCGGGCAATGGTATTCGCAGCCATACTTATCCTTGTTGCCGGCCTCGCTGCTTTTATTGTTCCAAGGCTTTTTCTTCCGCATACATTCCGTACGAATTTTTATTTCGAGAATGCCCTTTATTTCGAAAAGAACTTCTGGCTCAGGCTGGGGACTGCCATGATGTCGTTGTTATTCTACCTGAAGATCCTTTGTTACCCGTATCCCCTGCTGTATTATTATGGATTTAACATGATACCCCTTACGGGTTTGGCCAATCCATTGGCCCTGCTGTCAGTTTTAATTCACGCTGTACTCCTGGTCTATGCCTTTGTCAATATCCGCAAAAAAACCTTCCTGTCATTTGCAATTCTCTGGTACCTCACGGCGATATTCATGTATTCAAACCTGGCCTTTCCAATGGTCGGAGTGGTTGCCGAACGATTTGTATTCCTGGCATCCCTCGGCTTTATCATGGCCCTGGTCTTCCTCATCTTCAAAGTCTTTAAAACAGAACCTAAAAGCCTTACTATCGAACTTGACTCAAGGATTAAAATTATTGCACTGGCCGCTGTGATCCTGATACCCTCATTGATACTTACTTACAGAAGAAATATTAGCTGGAGAACCATGGATTCCCTCTACAGGAAAGACATCCCTAAACTGGAAAATTCAGCAAAAGCCAACTATCAATATGCTACATATCTTACCAGGATAGCATACAATGATGAGAACTTTCTGAGATACGGAGCCTCAAATCAATTCCTTAGAGAAACCATAAAAAAGCATCTTTATCGCTCCATTAAAATATATCCGAGTTATAATGCCCTGAATGACCTAGGGACAGTATTTCTCTTTCTGGATAAAAGCTATGATTCAGCCTTGTATTTTTTCAGAAAAACTATTGCCCTGGATTCGACATTAACCCCCGCTTACGTTAATATGGGAATGACATACCGCCAGCTTGGGAAATACCCTGAAGCCATGGCCTGCTACCAAAAAGTACTCGATATTGAGCCGAAGGAGATCAAAGCCTATTTTGCCATAGCTGATATATACAACGATATGGGGGATATGAGCAAGGCAATCCATTTGAATGAACTGGTTATCAAACAATATCCTGATTTTGATATGCCCTATATCAATATCGGTAATTACTTCATGCTTAAACAGGATACTGCCGAAGCTGTGAAATACTGGGAACAGGCAGCACAGAAAAGCCCTACTGCCGAGCTCTGCTACCAGCTCAGTATGTTATATAGAATTCACAAGGATATGGATAAGGCCCGTTATTATTATGAGCTTGCACAAGCTGCAACAAAGAGATCCAGATAATACGGACCTGAACAAGTACTTTACCTTATAGGCTCTTCAGGATAATGCACAGATGATCTCTGGTTTTAATGTTTTACTTTGCCTTTTTCATCCAGAATAGATTTAATCTTTTTAGTTACAATTGCAACTCCTTCGGGGTTGATGTGATCGGCATTGAAGAAATATTCGGGTTTGCCCCGGAATTCGTTTCTGAAATCAAATACCTCGAAATTATTGCAGTGCTTCCGCGTTAATTCAATGATTTCACAGTCAAGTTTACCAATGTCTATCATCTTCCCCGCGTATTTTAAGTATTCATCAGTCAGGGGCATTCGCAGCAAAAAAAGCCGGATTTGATATTGCCGGCATAGGGCAAGCAATTTCAGGTAGTATTTTGTATCCCCTAGCTGTGATGTCTTTGAATAACTTGACAAGTAGGCCATCGCTACTTCATAACCTAAAGTCTCGCGATTTGGCAGCCTGGCAAAATTCTCGTAATCTCTTGCCGGGATGTAACCGTTCTTAATCTTGGAAAGATCGGCATTAAAGAAGATCAGTGACATGTAAGCATACTTATAATTGCCTACATAGGAAAAAAAATTGCCTGAGAACCAATATAAAAGATACCGAGGGTCATGGTATTCCCTGGCCAGATCGAAATAATCCAGATATTTTTTCCAGTACCCGTCAAACGGCAATTCACTTTCGGCCTTTGGGCTGAAATTTACAGGATCGATCGAAAGGAATATATTTTCCGGCTTTTTACCTGTCTTTTCAAGGATATATTTCAGCTTGTAATAAGTCTGAGTATAAACTTCCTTGGGCATGATGTAACCGAATCCATTCCCAAGTATTTCCGGATTTACCCTGTTATGGGAGTTCCCAAGCATCAGGTATCTCAGGGTGTCATGATAGGCATCAAACTGTTTGTCTTGAGTTCTGGCCAGACGGAAATAATACATCCAGTGGTCGTAAACAGCATTAAATGAGAAGTTCATGGCTGAAGCCAGGAGAAGAAAAACCAACAACTTTTTAAAAAACAGTTTGTTACGATTCATATTAAAACTGAAAATAGAAAAACTTCTGATTTGAGAATACTCCAAATAGAAGAATGAAAAAAAGCATTAGCAGGTATGCAGCATATCTTATGATGATGGGTTTGCTAAGGAATTTCCCGGCAAAAGATTTTACAGAGACCAGGTATTCGAACCAAAGCATGAAGATTACAAGCAGAATACCCAATATAAAATCGTTAAATTTTAGCAACTCCAGTATCCCTGATCCTGAATGGCTGAGATCGGCGAATTTACCGATCATCATGAAAGAAGCATTCAGTGAATGTGGACCAAAGAAAAATCCGGTAAAGCATACAAGCAGGAAGGTCACTGAAATATTCAGGGTTTCCAGCAAACGGGGTGAGCTTTCAAGCCTGGTAATCCTGTTAAAATTTGTCATTAGTGGTCTGGAAACATTAGCAAACACCATAAATAATCCGTTCAAAAAGCCAAATGCAATATAGCTCCAGTATGGGCCATGCCAAAATCCCACTAAGACAAACGTGATGACAAGGTTGAGTTGAAGCAGACGGTTCGATATTTTTCCGCGAAACTTATTTGGCAATGAAAAATATACATAATCGCGGAGCCAGGAGGTTAGTGTGATATGCCACCTGCTCCAGAATTCTGAGATTGATCGGGCGCTGAAAGGGCGGTTGAAATTCGGGCTGAGTTTGAACCCAAGAAGCCGGGCAGATCCAATGGCGATATCGGTATACCCTGAAAAATCGGCATATACCATCATCATTTTCATAATAATTGCAATTCCAATTTGTATACCATGGAAATAGTCAGGTTCAGACATGATAGCGTTCACGAAAACCGACAGTCGGTCGGCAATGACAATTTTCTTAAACATACCCCATAGGATGAGACGAAGGCCACTGCTGAAAAGCTGGGGATCAAACGAATGGTCGATATGGAACTGAGGCAGTAATCTGCGTCCCCTTTCTATGGGACCGGCCAGTACCAATGGGAAAAAAGAAACAAACAAGGCATAATGTCCAAAGCTCCTTTCTGGCTTAATCATACCGCGATAGACATCGATCGCATATCCTATAGTCTGAAAAGTATAAAATGAGATGCCGACCGGCACAAGAATATTGTAATAAGGCAGTCGTATGCCTGACCCCATAATTCCTGCAAGATGGTTTACGGTCCCGGTAAAAAAAATAAGGTATTTGAAGAATATCAGCATTCCAAGGTTGATCACAAGGGTCAGGAGGAGATATTTGAGCCGTTGTTTTTTTTTGCGGATCTCTCCCATTTTCAGTGCAGTAAAATAGGAGACCAGGGTTGCGGTCATCAGGACCAGCACAAATTCAACCCTCCAGAGTAAATAAAAAAAGTAACTGGCAGCCAGTAGGAGGGCCCATCTCCAGCGGAAGGGTATGAGGTAAAAAAGTAAAATTGTAATGGGTAGGAAAAATATATAACCGATGGAGTTAAACAACATTTGTTCGAATGCAGAATTAATACTATTTCACTTCCTTATCTGTACCACACACCTTCACCTGTCTCTTCCCTGTTGAGAAGATCAGGATTTTCATTTAAAAGGACCTCGAACTTTTGTGCAAGACCAATCGAATAATCGGTAGGTTCGAATAATATTCTGGTTTGGCAATTATCAGCAGCTATTGATTGAACCGCCTTTCTTATTTTTCCTGCCTTGAGCTCAAAGCTTTCCCTGGTCATCTCGTACTGCTGGTGATCAACAGCCTCTTGTCCTGCGCAAAGTTTGTATCCGAGTTCTATGTTGAATTTTATAGCATTGCTGTTTGAACGCAGAATATGTGCAAACTGTTTTTTCCAGCCCATGAGAAAAAAGGTGGTTTCAATACCGGCAATGGATATCAGGTATTGAACGAAAGAATTGTAAAATGCGGAGTTGCCGAGAAAAATCCCGGATTCGGAAGTACGTGCCTCCCAATCAATATTTTTATCATTCAATAACCCGATTTTCTCACCCTGATAATGTATGAGCAGGTAATTGTAATTAAGGTTGTTAATGGAATTGAACCAGTTTAACTGCTGTTCCTGTGTGATGATATCCCTGAATTTCATGTTCAAACGAACCGGATCTGAGTTGCGCCACTGCCTTACCAGTTCAATATCCTCCACCTTTAGCCGCTCCAGAATTATACCATATTTAAACAGCTTCATGGTTCAGCTTTGTTTTAATAGAGAAAGGCGGTTTCCGGTTCTGGACCATGTAAATTCTGCTCAGGTACTCCCCAATGACTCCCAGGGAGAGAAGGATAATGCTTGTCGAAAAAAGAATGGCCACGATCAGGGCTGTAAAACCCAAAGGGACATCATGTACCAGTTTATTGTATATGAATTTCACACCAAGTGAAAAACTCAGGAAGGCTATGATGAAACCCCCGTAAACCATCACACGGAGAGGGATAGCTGTGTAATAAATCACAAGGTTGGACACTAATGAAAAAAGGCTATGCGAAGTATAGGTCGATTGCTGGTAAGGCCGTTTCTGATGCTCAACCAGAACAAATGCTATATGGCTGGTATACCAGTTGAAAAGTTCATCGATATAAATAAAGTTGATCTGATGCTGGAGCAGGTTTTTCCCGATAGCTGATTTCATCAGTCTGAATGATGAGCCGTTGCCCTTTGTGCTGAAAATGTGTTTTGAAGTGGCTTTTATCGCTCCGCTGCCCAGGTTTCTTGCCAGGGAGTGTTGTTTCCTGCCATAAATGCCGTAAACCAGATCGGCATCGGAATTTTGCATGGTATCGATAAGTTTGGCAATTTCCTCGGGTGGATTCTGAAGATCATCGTCGATAGTAATGATGAATTCCCCCGATGCTTGTGCGATGCCGCAGAGCGTAGCATTGTGCTGGCCAAAATTCCGGGCCATCCGGATGGCAGTGACAGTTCCCCCATTTGTTCTGTGGATTGCTTCCAGCTTAGTCCAGCTGGTATCAGTGCTGTCATCGTCCACAAAAATAACCTCGAATGTCTTTCCCAGTTTAAGCATGGTCTGTTCCATCCTGAGGAATAATTCTTCCACGGATTCACAGCTGTTATAAACCGGGACAACGATTGAATATTCAGGTTTCATGATTTCATTTTTATCAACAACCTCCTAAAACCAGTTTAGTGCCTGTCACCCATTTTGATGCATCGGAAAGATAGAATATGATAGGATTGGCAACATCCACAGGATCGCCAAGGCCAAGTATCTGACGTTGTTCAATTTTATCAACGACTTCACGGGAGAAATTTTCAGCAGTTTCATCAAGCATCGGGGTACGTACAAAGGCAGGTGCAACGCAATTCACCCGGGTGCCCCTTGAGGCCAGTTCCAGCGCCAGAACACGTGAATAAGCCTCAAGCGAAGCTTTGGCGCTGACATACATAGAACCTCCGACAAAGGGATACATTGTGGAGATTGAGGAGATAAAAACAATTGAACTGTTCCCTTTGGCTAATTTTCTCTTTGATAAAATGGCTGTAGTCAATAAAACTGAAGCGTTGAAGCTTATGGAAAAGGTCCTGGAGATAGCGTCAGCGTTTATAAACTTTGCAGGGGAAAGTTCTGAAATTCCTGTGCTGTGTACCAGGCCATCCAGAACCGGCAATCTGTCAACAAGCATTTCAATATCTGCCTGAACAGTAAGATCCGCAGGAATTTGCAAATGTCCTTTTCCTATTAATGATTTATAAGTTTCTTCCAGTCGTGTCACATTCCGGCCTGTAATAATGACGAAGGCGCCATATTCACTGGCTGTTATGGCGGTTTGCCTGCCCAAACCGGACGAAGCGCCGGTGACAAGTACAGTTTTACCTTTCAGATCAAATGCATTCATCTCTGTTAAGCATTACGGTTAGACACCTTCCTGTTCAGTGATCTCCGGAATAACAATTCCGTCAGTCTCAACCAGGGCGCATCCCCAGGAAAGTCCGATCCCGAATGCAGAAAGCAGGAGCTTTTGTGGCTTTTCATTGAGCACATTCCTGATCTGTGTGACCATAGTAAGAGGAATTGAAGAACAACTGGTATTGCCATAGTCACGAAGTGAATAAGGCACCTTTGCCGGATCTGTTTTCAGCATTTTCCGTATGGTCTCGTTGATCAGCCGGTTAGCCTGGTGAAAGACCAGGAAATCGAACTCATCCAGCTGGCGGTTAAAATACTTCAATGTCGTTTTGATGTTCGGGACGACCTCGCGCAGGGAAAAATTGAATACCTCA
>JAPLDN010000277.1 GCA_026391755.1 Bacteroidota bacterium | reverse complement strand
AGGATGTTGACGGGAAATACCGTGGGATTGACCAGGAAGTTCACATTGCTAAAGGATTCACCAACTATACGATATTTTCCCTCTGGGATACTTACCGTGCCCTTCATCCATTTTATACATGGCTTTATCCCCTGCGCAGCAGCGACATGATCTCGTCCATGCTGGCCCATTATGATCAGAGCCCCGAAAAGATGCTCCCGGTCTGGTCCTTTCACGGGAACGAAGACTGGTGCATGACAGGCTACCATAGTGTTGCTGTGATTGCCGATGCCTGGGTGAAAGGTGTAAGGGGTTTTGACACTGAGAGAGCCCTGCGTGCTTGTATCGGCACATCCGCCAACAAACAGTATGAAGGAATTACCGATTATAACAAACTGGGGTATGTGCCCCTCGAAAGCAGCGCCAGCGCAGCTTCTGTGACGCTGGAATATGCATACGACGACTTCGCTATCGCGAAATTCGCAGATGCTGTTGCTGACGATTCAGCTTCGGGACCCATGTTGCAGATGTTTGCCGGCACCGAAACTGCCAGATACCGGAAGCATTCAGAGAATTACAAGAATGTATTCGACCGCCAAACAGGTTTCATGAGACCCAAGTATGCCGACGGCACGTTTAAAAAGGCATTCGACCCGCTCAGCACCTCAAACCAGGGTTTCGTTGAAGGGAATTCATGGAACTACTCGTTTCATGTGCAACAGGATATCCCCGGCCTGATCAGCCTGATGGGGGGGGATAAATCTTTTATAGCCAGGCTCGATTCCCTGTTCACAATGCACCTCGACGATAAATATTTTGCCGGGACCGAGGATGTGACCCGGGATGGTTTGATCGGGAATTACGTGCATGGCAACGAGCCCAGCCACCATATCCCCTACCTCTACAACTGGACCTCCCAGCCATGGAAGACCCAGGCCATGATCCATAAGATCATCAGCTCCATGTATAAGAATTCGGTGGACGGATTATGCGGTAACGATGATTGCGGACAGATGAGCGCCTGGTACATTTTCAGCAGCCTGGGCTTTTATCCGGTCTGTCCCGGCACTGATGCCTATTCCATCGGGAGCCCCTGCGTTTCCAAGGCAACAATCAGTCTTCCTAACGGAAAAACCCTTACTATCATTGCAAAAAACCTCAGCGAAAAGAATATTTATGTAAAATCAGTAACTTTACGTGGAAAGCTCCTCGACGGGCTTGTGATTCATCATAATGACCTTATGGAGGGGGGGATGCTCCTGTTCGATATGTATGACCGTCACTAAGGTGATGGATTACTGATATCGGATATCAGATATCAGATTTTATTCTTTAAATATCTGTATCGACCCGCGGTGCATATCATCCCCATATAATCCATGGCCTTTGAAAACGTAGAAGTAGGTACCGTCGGATAGTTTTCCAATTTCCCAGCTGCTGTTCACGTAATTGACGGTATTATAGATCTTGCGTCCCCAGCGATCATAGATCCAGAGTTCATTGCTGAGGTATACATCGCTGAGGGTAATATCCCTGTAATTATTTTCTCCTGCAATCTCTTTCATTGTGAGTTTATCGTTGGGCGGATTGGAAGTCATCGCATTGGGGATGAAGAGGTTGATAATTTTAACGGTAAGTGTGTCCTGCAAAGTAGTGTCGCAGCCATTATTGTCGCGGTACCTCATCTGCGTCAACATTTGCCCGCTGCGGTCGTAAGTATACGAGACCGGGTTCACATTTGAGGTCGTGATCGTGCTGTCCACATTAAAATACATATACCATTTCCAGTTGGTAATGTATTTTTTTGCCGTATCGTTGAACTGCAGAGTGGCTGTGGGATTAGTGAGATAGATAGTGTCTGAAGGAAGGATGGTATAGCGCACATGCGGAAGCTTCAGCACATCCACAAAGTAGATGCTGTCGAGGCTGCATCCGAGGGAATCAGTCACTGTAAGCCGGTGTTTCCCCGGACAGAGTCCAAAACAGAGGGTATCCTGGTTGTGGCCACCGTGCCAGTTGTAAATATAAGGCGGATAGGTCTTGAAAGGTGTGCCACCCGACACCAGTGCTTTGAATTGTCCCTTGCATTGAAGCGGGCATGCCAGGGCATTATAGCGGTAAAGTTCTTCGAATTTCATTTTCGGATGCATCTTCAGGCTGACGATATTGCTGGTATCGATCATGGCCCACTTGCTTGCAATGCAGCGGTATTCTCCGGTATCGGAAGGTTGTGAGTGCGGGAAATACAATAAAGACGAATCTGCTCCGGGGATATCCACCCCGTTTTTCTGCCAGCGGTAGGCCACCTGTGAAGTATCTGTTCCTGAGATTTTAGCAGTATACCCAACGCTGTCCCTGTAGCACCAGGTATAAGCTCCCGCAGGAGTAACAGTCACTTTCATCTGGGCAACGGAAACCATTGAGGCCATTAAAAAAAAGAGTAAAACAAGTCGCTTCATCAGGTTCAGAAATCAGGCGCTAAATTAAGAATTATAACGGAAATTCTGAGGAAATATTACAGATGCGGGATACGGGATTACTGGATAACCGGATAACTGGATATCCAGATATCGGCTGCGAAGCAGCCTTATCCAGCTATCGGCGCGAAGCGCCATCATCTCGCATCCAGTTTAGTATAATTGGTTGGATAACATGATGAGCGTGCAGGCATGTGTCACGTGAATTCCCGCGTTTCAGGTGCCAGCTTGATGATATAGTCATAATAAGGCTGCTGGTTTTTTGCCCCGATATATATCGTTACCGTATGGATATTTTCAAAAGGAGTTCCCGGCAGCTGGATTTTCACCCCGTCGATCTCCCCTTCCCTAAGGCCAATGGCATATACCGGGAACTCATACTTAAGCAGTTTTTTCACTGCAAGATAAGAGTACCTTTCTTCGTTGGTACTGGCACCTAAAACCAATGTCTTCCTCTGATGCAAGGCCTGTTGAAATTACTGTTACAAAATTAACAATTCCGGAGAACCTGGCAGGAATTTTTACTATATTTATGACAAATATGCAGGTTTGTTTAAATGGCAGGGGATTTGATGACTGGATAGCTGGATAACTGGATAACTGGATAATTGGATAGCTGGATAGCTGGATAGCTGAATAGCTGGATAGCTGGATAATTGGATAATTGGATAGCTGGATATCCAGTTAACGGAGCGAAGCTCCATATCCAGCATTCCAGTTTTCGGCGCCCAGCGCCTTACCCAGACAATAGAAAGGAGAATTAAAACATGAATTTTAACAACTTCACATTAAAAGCACAGGAAGCTGTGCAAAAAGCACAGGAAATTGCAAATGCGTTGCAAAGTCCTGCCATTGAACCGGATCACATCCTCAAGGCCATGCTGAACGTGGATGAGAATGTACTGCCCTGGCTGTTTAAAAAACTCAACGTTAATCTGGGTGTATTGACAAAAGCCCTCGACAAGATGGTGGAATCTCATCCAAAAGTTACAGGCGGTGAAATATATCTCTCCAACGAATCCAATAAAGCCCTCCAAAAAGCAACGGCTAACGCCCAGGAGATGAAGGATGAATTTGTATCCATAGAGCATTTGCTGCTTGGGATACTGGCAGCGGGAGATTCCACATCCCGGCTGCTCAAAGACTCGGGGGTAACAGAAAAAGAACTTAAATCAGCCATCAAACAACTACGACAGGGCAGCACCGTGAACAGCCAGAATGCCGAGGAAAACTACAACGCCCTCAACCGTTACGCCCGCAACCTTAATGAACTGGCCAGGGACGGAAAGCTGGATCCGGTGATTGGACGGGACGAGGAGATCCGCCGTATACTGCAGATATTGACAAGGCGAACCAAGAACAACCCCATTCTCATAGGCGAACCCGGCGTGGGGAAGACTGCGATTGCCGAAGGACTGGCGCACCGTATCATCGACGGGGATGTGCCTGAGAACCTGAAGAGCAAGCAGATCTTTTCACTCGATATGGGCGCCCTGATGGCCGGGGCTAAGTACCGGGGAGAATTCGAAGAGAGGTTGAAATCGGTGGTCAAAGAAGTAATCAATGCCAACGGGGAGATCATCCTCTTTATCGACGAGATCCATACTTTAGTGGGAGCAGGCGCTACTGAAGGGGCAATGGATGCAGCCAATATTTTAAAGCCTGCGCTGGCCCGCGGTGAATTAAGGGCAATTGGCGCAACCACCCTCAAAGAATTCCAGAAATATTTTGAAAAAGATAAAGCCCTTGAGCGCAGGTTCCAGCCTGTTATTGTTGACGAACCATCTACACTTGATGCGATCTCAATCCTGAGGGGGCTAAAAGAGAAATACGAATCCCATCATAAGGTCAGGATCAAAGATGAAGCCATCATTGCAGCTGTAGAACTGTCGCAAAGGTATATCAGCGAACGCTTCCTCCCCGACAAAGCCATCGACCTTATAGACGAAGCTGCATCGAAACTCAGGCTCGAGATAAATTCATTACCGGAAGAGCTTGAAATTATTGAACGCAGGATCCGCCAGCTTGAGATCGAACGCGAAGCCATCAAGCGTGAAAATGACGCTGTCAGGCTCAAAAGCCTGAGCGAAGAGATCGCTAATTTAAGTGATGAGCGCAACCAGTTGCGTTCGAAATGGCAGGCCGAAAAAGAGATTGCCGAACATATACAGACGAAAAAAAAGGAGTTCGAAACCCTTAAACTGGAAGCCGAGCAGGCCAACAGAAGCGGGACCCTGGGGCTTGTAGCCGAGATCAGGTACGGAAAGATCCCCCAGGCCGAAAAGGAGATCGAAGAATTCAAGGTCAAACTGCAGGAGATCCAGAAAGACTCTCCCATGGTAAATGAAGAGATAGGCGCCGAGGAAATTGCCGATATTGTAAGCCGCTGGACCGGGATCCCTGTAAGCCGCATGCTTCAGAGTGAGAGACAGAAATTGTTGAACCTCGAGACCGAACTCCATATGCGCGTTGTAGGCCAGCAAGAAGCGATTGCTGCCGTAAGTGATGCCATCCGCCGCAGCCGTGCAGGATTGCAGGATACCAAACGCCCTATAGGTTCATTCATCTTTTTAGGTACAACCGGGGTTGGAAAAACAGAACTTGCCAAGGCCCTGGCCGAATTCCTGTTCAATAACGAGAACAGCATGGTGAGGATCGACATGAGTGAATACCAGGAAAGACATACCGTCTCGAGACTGGTGGGCGCACCCCCGGGTTACGTGGGTTACGAAGAAAGCGGGCAACTTACCGAAGCCGTCCGCCGCAAGCCTTACAGCGTTGTGCTGCTCGACGAGATCGAGAAAGCCCATCCCGATGTGTTCAACATCCTGCTTCAGGTACTTGATGACGGCCGGCTCACCGATAACAAAGGCCGCACTGTCGACTTCAAGAACACCATCATCATCATGACCTCCAACATCGGTTCTCACATAATCCAGGAAAACCTCGAAACTGTCAATGAAAAGAACCGCGAAGAGATTCTCAACCGTACCCGTGAAGAGGTTTTCGCCCTGCTCAGGAAAAGCATCAGGCCTGAGTTCCTGAACCGTGTTGATGAGATTATCATGTTCGAACCTCTTACCCGTACGCGCTTTGACACCCAGTATGGTGCACGCCCGATCAAACGCGTGATCCAGCGAGAAGTGCTGAACGAACTTTCAAAGATGATCCTTGCGGGGAAGGTTGATAAAGATGCAACGATCCTGCTCTCTGCCAAAGACGGCAAACTTATCTTCCATAACGAATAATGAAGTATATTGCGCCCTTTTTCAACACAAGGATTTCAGGCGCATGAAAATCATAACAACTGCAATCTTATTGGGAATTACCCTGCTGGCCGTTCCCGTATTCAGCTACTTCTTTGGCACAGCTCCCGGTCCATTGGAGTGGAAAGCTTTGCATACACTCATCATCATTGCTGCCATTGTTATCGCTTACTCGTTTATCGTTGGTGAGCTTACAAATAACAACAGCCAGGTTGACAAGCTCTGGAGCCTGCTGCCGATTGCCTATACATGGATCGTGGCCGCATACGGAGATTTTGCAACGCGCCTGGTCGTGATGAGCATCCTGGTTAGCCTCTGGGGACTGAGGCTGACCATTAATTTTGCTATGAAAGGAGCTTACAGCTGGCGCTTCTGGGCCGGTGAGGAAGACTACCGCTGGCTTGTCCTGCGTCAGAAACCCGAGTTCAACCCACGCTGGAAATGGACCTTGTTCAACCTCTTCTTCATTTCGGGTTACCAGCTCGTTCTAATTCTGCTTTTCACCCTGCCCACCATCGTTGCCCTTCAGAATATTACAGTGCCTATCGGAATTTTCGATTACATCATAGCTGCGCTGATGTTCTTGTTCATTGTCTATGAAACCGCAGCCGATATCCAGCAGTGGAATTTTCAAAGCAAAAAGCGGGCAAAAATCAAGGCAGGAGAAGAGCTTACAGATGACTATAAAAAAGGATTTCTCGATAAAGGACTGTGGGCGTATAGCCGCCACCCGAACTACTTTGCCGAACAATCCATCTGGGTGTGTTTTTACCTTTTCAGCGTGGCAGCAGGCTCACAATGGTTTAACTGGAGCATTGCCGGATGCCTGCTCCTGATTGTGCTATTCCAGGGCAGTTCAAGCTTCAGCGAAGAGATCAGCGCAGGCAAATATCCTGAATACCCCGATTATCAGAAAAAGGTTCCGCGTTTCTTCCCTTTCGGACCGGTAAAAAAGTAATTCATTATCTTGCAAACAAATAAAACAATCTGTTTTATTTGAGCGTTATTATTTAACATGATAAAAACCCAACAAGATGAAGAAGGTTTTTGCCCTGCTGTTAACCATACAGTTATTGATTTCAATTTCAACCAAACTGTTTTCCCAATCCGATCCGGTTAAACAGGATTTCGGAATCTCTGCAGGTGGGTTTACGAACTTCCCTGCCACCAAGGATTACCTTACAAAATATATCAGCGTGGTTTATATTGCGCCTTATATACAGGTTGGCCGACATGAATTCTCAGCCGGTCTTGTGTGCCCCATGTCAACCGGAGCCTTGTATTTTACCGACAATAACATTTATCCATCCCTTGGTGCCATAGCCGGTTATAAATTCTATGTATTCAATGCATATTACAGGGAAAACCTCTTCATTCATTACTCCTTCCAGTATCTCAGATTTAAAGCAGGATATGATATCTCTTCATCATCGGGCATCCCGGCTGACCACTACACCGAAACAGACATGTATATCAACAATGTGATCGGCCTCGGATATAATCTTTATTTTGACACTGAGGGGAGGTTTGGATTATATTATACCCTCGATTATATGATATCCCAAACAGGTTATAAGCTTAGTGGACCCGGTTCCTCAACAAACTGGGTCACGAATTATGTATGGAATAATCTCAGTACGCATATTGGTTTAATTTTTAAGATTACTCCCTTAAAGAAGAATATAAAAAAGTGAAGTGCTGGAAAATCAAGACAGCATAAAAATCATATTCTGGCGGAGAGCCTTTTCCACCTGGATTGACCTGGTATTTATATACTGCATAGGATTCATTGCACATCTGCTGATCATGCAATGGATCTTTTTCGATCCATTTATTGAATTTGCCGTATGCTGGATAATTTACTATACAGTTTGCTACCGCTTTTTCGACGGAAGGACCCTTGCTAAGGCTATCACCGGCTTACAGCTTGTTTCTCTGAAGAACGAAAAAATTACTCAAAGGCAGATCGTTATCAGGGAAGTGGTAAGCAAATTCATCTTCCTGCTGCTTATCCCCTCCCTTGTCATCAATCGTCTTCATTTTTATTTGAAATATCAGGTATGGACTACGTTAGCAGCTTTAGTTATCATTGTGTTAACAATGTTGGTTCTGCTTTTCATCTTTAAAAGACCCTGGTGGGAACTGGCTTCTTCTACAAAAATAATTAAAAACAGGGAAAGACACCGCCTCATCCACCTGGCCTCATTCCTTGCAATTTCAGGAATATTTGTACTTACAATCTGCATTAAGATCTCGTATTGCAGCAATGACCGGAATCACTTCTGGACAAGAAGCATCCCCGAATATCCTGTTAATGCCGAAACAAAAAAGTATGCCGACTTTATTAAAACGCATTCGGCCGATCCTGTGGAGTATGTTTTCGGATTGTTTGAAAAATACGATCTGGTAGTTCTGGATGAAAGACTTCATCCTGAGGTTACCCAGTATGAACTGATATCCAAAATAGTCGGCGACCCCAGGTTTGCCGTTAAAGTTGGGAATCTTTACACTGAATTAATTTCTCAAACGTACCAGGACAGTCTTACGCATTATCTGAATACGGCATTCCCGAATGAAGATACCCTGAACAAAGCCACGGCCTGGCTGGAGACGAATACCGATGGTCTATGGCCTCTATGGGGTAATACAAACCTGTTTGATTTCCTGAAATTCGTGAATAACATCAATACGCATTCGGCTGACAGCTTAAAAATCAATTGGTATTGCACCGACATATCCGTGGACTGGGTTAAAATGACCGCCTCAAAATATCAGGACCTGCCCCGCAAGGAGAAGCGGGACAAGATCATGGCCGACCGTATAACATCAATATACAGGGATAAAGCGGCAAAAAATGAAAACAGGAATAAAGGACTTGTGATCATGAACTGGATGCATGGTTATGGCCTCATCAGGGACAGGCATGGAGTAAAGACCGGGCATTACTTCAATGACCGTTATACAACGGCAATCCTCATGGATTCCCTTCCGGGGAAGGTCTGCAATGTGATCATCAACCGGGGGCCTCTTGGTCTTTACACTACCTGTTTCGGTCCTGCTCAGCATGGAAAATGGGATAAAGCCTTTGATATAGCCGGGAATCCCGATGCGGGCTTTGATTTTGAAAACAGTCCGTTTGGCAACGATTATTTTGATGACTTTCTGTGGAATTCCTCATCCGAATTAAAGTACAAAGATGTGTTTACAGGGTTTATTTTTTACAAACCCCTGGAACAGCATATTCAGAAAGACGGCTTCCCGTACATGTTATATCATTTTAAAGACACCTTGCTGAGAAGATCTTCCTGCATAAGCGAATCGTATAAAGAAGGGATTAAAGAGTATATCAGTTCTTATAATGGTAAAACTGGATCCAGGGATATACCTTATGCACTGTATTACAATCTTATCCTGAACGTTGGTTTGTCGGTCATCATTGCGGTTACCTTGCTTCTTTGCCTCTTAACTTATATAACAACCATCAAACGGTATGAATAATGATAAGATCAAAGTGAAGTCACTTACATAGAATTCAACGCCATTAAATCAGATGTATCATGAAATTACCCTGGTTCAGACAATACGGAATATTCTTCCTGCCAACATCCCTGGTCGGGTGGTTGATCTTAATTTCAGGTCTTGCTTATGCAGTATATATATTCATCGACATCGACAGCAGGTCGCATTCGGCAAGCGATACCCTGAGACCTTTCATTATCAGCCTGATGATAATTGTGGCGGTGTATTCATTCATCGCCTGGCTTACCAGCCGGAAACCAAAAACAAAATGAAAGCATATTCGACGTTCAATGAAACAAAGTTCATAATATCATCTTTCCTGCTGGTATGCATTTCATCAGCACTTGCCCAGGCAGATAATGGAAACAAGGTCAGAGATATTGACGGCAATGTCTATAAAACGGTACTAATCGGCCAATACGAATGGATGGCTGAAAATCTGAAAACCACCTCGTACAATAACGGCATAAAAATTCCCTGCATCAGCGACAGCACTGTATGGACTACCTTGATTACCGGAGCATATTGCTGGTACAACAATAATGAAAACAATTCCCTTGTCTACGGGGCGCTTTACAACTGGTATGCTCTGAGCACAGGCCTTCTTTGCCCCGATGGCTGGAGAGTACCTACGGATGAAGAGTGGAAAATTCTCGAGGGTTATGCCGATACACGAGATGGTATCGGTAACCCTGCCTGGGACAGATCAGCAGGGCGTGGACATGATGCAGGACAACGGCTTATGGCAGTTTCAGGATGGAGTTCAGATGGGAACGGTACCGATGATCTGGGGTTTAAAGCTCTGCCGGGTGGTGAGCGGGGAAGCAACGGCCGTTACTTCCTGAAGGGAAGAAGCGGATTCTGGTGGACCAGCACCATGTACAATGAGCCGGGAGCCTGGTTCAGGAACCTGATCTATGGAATGGAGGATATTAACCGCGGCACCCACCCGAAATGGGTGGGGTTCTCGGTGCGTTGTCTCAGAGATAAATAACAGGAAATTATCGTGTGATTATCTGATAAAACATATAAATCAATAAGAGTATATGACACAACTCTATTCAAAACTAGCGACCATTTATCATGAAATGTATAAGCATATCTTTGATTACGATAAGGAGTTTGATTTCTACGATAAAATCCTGCAAAGCAGCAAATGCAGGAACATCTTAGAGATCGGCTGTGGTTCAGGCATGCTTGCCCGCAGATTCCTGAAAAACGGATACGACTATCTTGGTCTGGATTTGTTTGATGAAATGCTGGACATTGCAAGGAAGGAAACAAATTCAGACAGGTTCACTCAATGCGACATGCGAAACTTATCATTTGACGGGCAATTTGACGCTATTCTCATAACAGGACGTTCAATCGCTTATGTAATAGAAAATAAAGGAATCCTCGACACCTTAAACGGTGTGCACAGGGCACTTAGGCCTGATGGCTTGTTTATTTTTGGCGTTTTCGAAGCAAATGGGATATTTGACAATTTTAATGATTTTGAACAGACCATCGACCACGAAAATAAAAAGATCAGGAGGATAAGTAAACTAAATAAAAACCTCTCAACCGGCTGGACCTATGACTGGCATGCCAGGTATATTATTGAGCAGGATAATAAAATATCTGAGTATGATGATGTAACAACATTGAGAGCTTTTACAAAGGATGAGATCTTACTGTTTTTAAAGCTGACGGGCTTCCGGGTAAAGGAAATAATCATTGAAGGAAAGGCATTGACACTGATTGCAGAGCGAAGTAATGTAACAACATTGAGAGCTTTTACAAAGGATGAGATCTTACTGTTTTTAAAGCTGACGGGCTTCCGGGTAAAGGAAATAATCATTGAAGGAAAGGCATTGACACTGATTGCAGAGCGAAGTAAATAAATCCAAAGCCTGGCTTATTCAGGATTTCGGGTTCCCCGAATTTAATATTGATAAACTTTCAAAATTATGATAAAACCCTTCCTATTCCTGAACCTGATACTATGCATCCTTACCCTGCAAAGCCATCCGCAGACACTAATAAATCACATATAGAATGAATCCTAAGGTTGATGAATTTTTAGGTAAAGCAAAAAAGTGGCAGGAAGAATTCGGGAAATTGAGAATGATCATTCTTGATTACCGGCTTACCGAGGAATTGAAATGGGGTTTCCCTTGTTACACGTTTCAGAATAGAAACCTGGTTTTAATACATGGGTTTAAAGAATACTGCGCACTTCTGTTTTTCAAAGGGGCCTTGTTAAAAGATTCCCATGGTATCTTGATCCGGCAAACAGAAAATGTGCAGGCTTCACGCCAGATCCGGTTCACCAGTTTTCAGGAAATAGTTGAGATGGAACCCACCCTGAAAGCCTATTTACGTGAAGCCATAGAAGTGGAAAAAGCCGGTTTGAAAGTGGAAATGAAAAAGACTTCAGAATACTACATTCCTGAAGAATTTCAAACAAAATTGGATGAAATTCCTGCTTTGAAAATTGCTTTTAATGCATTGACACCGGGGAGGCAAAGAGCATATATTTTTTATTTTTCTCAACCCAAACAATCCAAAACCCGGGAGTCAAGGGTTGAAAAATACATAAAGCAAATTCTAAATGGCAAAGGATTGAATGATCAGTGAAAGATCATAAAAGTATTTAACTTTATCGCATAATTTGCACAACGTTCATGAGCCTTTTCGAACAATTGCAGCAAGCAAAAAGTGAAGAAGACGTCAAGGATGCCTACATCAAAGCCCTTGGTTTAAAAGGCTATTCCAAGAATCTCATCGATATTCAGACGAAAGAGATCTGGTTTGAAGCCAAGGATACAGGGAAGATTTCCACCTATGCCATGTTCACCCAGCTCATGCATTATGTGCAGGCAGCGCTGACCCATGAAGAGGAATTCATCAGCACGGTAAAGAATGCGATAAAGAACGGCGATATCATCCGAACACAGATCACGCCAAACAATCTGAAACAGGTCTTCGATAAATGGGTGCTTATGATAGGGAACGAGATCAAAGGGGTTGCTGAAGAAGATTATGCCCTCTTGTTTTTCGCGGATATCATGAACGACGGCACGGTTTCCACCCATGATAACCTGCCTGCCGAACTGATGCATAAGAACAATGCCCCGGTTTTCCTCTTGGGCGGAAAGGTTTATGAACTCAGCAACAAGGAAGGTTACCGTCAGTTCTGGGCAATCTATCACCGTCCTCCCAAAGAAGAATACCGGGACTACCTGCTCGAACGCCGCGACAGCCTGATCCCTCTCGATGAACGCAGTTTCAAAGGTGCTTACTATACTCCACTTGCCGTGGTGGACAAGGCTTACGACAAGCTCACCGAAACCCTGGGCGAAAACTGGCAGCGCGAATATATCGTCTGGGATATGTGTTGCGGAGTGGGCAACCTCGAAGTCAAGCACAACAATCCCCGGAACATTTATATGAGCACCCTCGACCAGGCCGATGTGGATGTGATGAGAGCCACCAAGACCTGCGTGGGAGCCCAGCGTTTTCAGTAT
>JAPLDN010000057.1 GCA_026391755.1 Bacteroidota bacterium | reverse complement strand
TTTTGACCGCATCATCCATGTCTCCTGCCCTGATGAAAAGGCCATTGCCAGGGTAATCGCCCGTGATGGGCTGAGCCGGGAGCAGGTACTTGCCAGGATGCAGCACCAGATAAAAAATAATGACAAAGCCCGGATGTCGGACTTTGTCATCATTAACGACGGCTCGCAGCTGATCATACCTCAGGTGATCGCCATCCATAAAATTCTTTTAAAGTCTCACTTATGAAAACGCTTAACATATCGGCTGTTTCCTACCTGAACACCTACCCTTTTGTATACGGTATCCAGCAATCAGGCTATCTTCAGGATTATCACCTGTACCTTGAAGTACCGTCAATGTGTGCCGAACGGCTGAAATCGGGTGAGGCCGATATTGCCCTTGTTCCGGCAGGTGCATTGCCCGATTTCAGGAATTACCATATCATTTCAGACTATTGCATTGGAGCCGTAAAAGAAGTAATTACGGTGCTTTTATTATCGAATAAACCTCTTGAAAAGATCAAAAAAATCTATCTGGATTTTGATTCAAGGACCTCGGCAAGGCTGGTACAGGTTCTGTCTCATTCATTCTGGAAAACACAAGCGGTTTTTGAAAGACTTCTACCCGGACAGGCAGAGGACCCGGGCATGAAAGAGGCCATAGTTGCAATCGGGGATAAAACATTCGGGATGAGAAACCGTTATGCGTATTCCTACGATCTTGCAGGGGAATGGATCAGGTATACCGGTCTGCCTTTTGTCTTTGCCGTCTGGGTGTCGACCCGGCCGCTTCCCGAAACTTTACTTGGGCAATTCAACAAAGCCCTTCATCACGGTGTTATTAGTATCGACCAGGTCCTGGATTTTTACTCAACAAGATTGCCGAAAAATGCTGACTGCAGGCAGTATCTCACCCAAAACATTTCATATGCCTTCGACAAGCCAAAGAAGGAAGGCCTGAATTTGTTTCTGTCATACCTCTGATCCGGGATCCGGTAGCCGGGAACCGGATAACGAGTCACGATTCACGATTTACCTTTTGGTTGATACCCCGCGCTGCTTGGCCATATCTTCAAGCCGCTTCTGGAAACCGGATTTCTTAACCGGCTTTTTCTTATTGGCTTCAATCTGGGCGTGCAGTTTCTTTTCATCAAGGAACGCACGGATCAGGTATATCTGGGCAAATGTCAGAAGGTTGGCAAGCAGGTAATAATAACTCAGGCCTGACGAATAATCATTAAACCAGAAAAGGAACATCACCGGCATCATGTACATCATGGTTTTCATCCCGGGCATCTGCTGCTGCGTACTGCCCATCATCTGGTCATTGATCCTTGTGTAGATCACACTGGAGATTGTCATCAGCAAGGCAAAAAGACTGACATGGTTACCATACCATGGCAGGCTGAAACCGCCCGGGAAGGTCCATATTGAATCATACGAGGAGAGGTCGGTTGCCCAAAGGAAGGGCTGCTGCCTTAATTCTATGGAAGAAGGGAAAAAGCGGAACATGGCGATTAGGATTGGAAACTGAAGCAGCATCGGAATGCAGCCTGCCATCGGATTCACACCCGCTTTTTTATACAGGTCCATAGTCGCCTGCTGTTTTTTCATCGCATCGTCCTTTTTAGGGAATTTCTTATTCAACTCGTCGATATCGGGCTTAAGCACCCTCATTTTGGCCGAGGATTTATATGTTTTGTATGCGATCGGGAACAGCACTATCTTAAGTAGTATTGTAAGAACCAGGATGATAATGCCATAGTTCCAGCCAAGGTTCCCGAAGAAAGTGAATACAGGGATCACTGCGTAAATATTGATCCAGGCCATCAGGAAAAAGCTCCATCCAAGCGGGATCTGTTTCTCCAGGTCGAGATTATAGCCCCTTAACTGATAGAACTTGTTCGGGCCGAAATACATCGACATTCCCACCGATTTTGTTTCCTTTACTGAAAACGGGATGCCGGCTTCGGCAAACATAGACTTCAGGTAGTATGAAGGTCCCTGCATACCCTGGGTCCTGAGTCTTGGTTCGGTAAGATATGAATCAGAAATAAGGACAGTTGTAAAAAACTGCTGTTTGAAGGCAAACCATTTGATCTTCTCATTTTTCAGATAGCGTTCTTCATCTTTGGTCTCAGAAATGTAATCAACCTTATCCTGGTCATATTTGTAATAGAGGGTGGTTGTCATCCTCTCCATCTTCTGGCTTTTCTCGAGATTTTTCAGGATATCGTTCCAGGTGAGCACTATGAATTTATTCCCGGCGTCAATAGCCTGGTCCATACCAACAAAATTTACCTGGTACCGTAACATATAATCATTTCCTCTTACGGTATAGAGAAATTCGATGTACTGGTCTTTATTGAAACTTGTATCTGTGGCTGCAACAAACAACCTCATGCCGAATTGCAGGGAATCTTTACCGCTCACTTTCATAGATGCTTGTCCTTTGTGGGACTGATCAGGCCAGAAAGGCTGAAAATAAAGCCGGTTTGTACTGATGCTGCGGTTGTTTGCAAAAAACGAAATGCCAAAATTCAGGGAATCGCCGTCCATGAGTACCAGCGGTTTCTTATCCCAGGTCAGGTAATTCTTCAGTTCCACTTTGCCGATTTTTCCTCCCCGGCTAATAAATTTTAATTTAAAAACGTCATTCTCAACTGTGTAGGATGTATCCTTTCCAACGGCAGCATTTGCAAATACCCCTAATTCACCTTTCAGGGTCATCCTGGTGAGTGTTGCTGAATCAATGTTTTCACCACGGGCAACAAATTTCTCTTTTTCCCTCGCTACGGAAAGAGCTTTTTCCCTGGCGATTGCCGAGATCTGAGCATGCTGTTTCTGAATATTAAGCATGTACATTGAATCGGCCTTACGCTTTTGTTCAATAAGTTGTTCTTTGGAAGGGCTCATCAGGTAAGTATACCCGATAAAAATTGCGAAGATGAGGAC
This sequence comes from Bacteroidota bacterium, assembly GCA_026391755.1. Taxonomy (GTDB): domain Bacteria; phylum Bacteroidota; class Bacteroidia; order Bacteroidales; family FEN-979; genus CAIRDP01. The sequence goes on along the minus strand of JAPLDN010000057.1, from coordinate 13,180 downwards.
GAGCCCGAGGATCGTGTTCTTGTTATTCATGAAAGATATTTAATTAACTCCAAATGCTGCATTTGGGGGTGCAAAGGTAAGAAAATGTCTTTATCTGGGGATATATTCCCTGGCTGCCTTTATGAATGCCACGAAAAGGGGGTGTGGCGTGGCAACCGTGCTTTTGTATTCCGGGTGAAACTGAACTCCGATGAACCACGGATGGGTAGTAAGTTCCATGATTTCAACCAGGTCATCTTTCTCATTAACTCCTACAGGTAAAAAACCGGCATTAACATATTTCTCAAGGTATGCATTATTGAATTCGTACCTATGCCTGTGCCTTTCGGAGATATTTACTTTATTGTATATTTTAAAGACCTTGGATGACTTGTTGATTTTACAGGGGTACGCCCCAAGTATCATAGTGCCTCCGAGACCCATGATTTTCTTTTGTTCCTCCATCATATCGATCACCGGAAACGGAGTCTTTTTATTGAATTCGGTGGAATGGGCTCCTTTCATGCCCAGCACATTACGTGCAAATTCAATCACTGCACACTGCATTCCCAAACAGATCCCAAAGAATGGTATATTGTGGGTCCTTGCATAGTTGATCGCGGTGATCTTCCCTTCAATTCCCCTTTCTCCGAACCCGGGGGCAACAAGAATGCCATTCAGGCCAGCGAGTTTTTCAGCCACATTATTCTCGTCAATAAATTCAGAATGCAGGGAGATCACATTGACCTTGCAGCTATTTGAAACACCTGCGTGGATTATCGATTCATTGATTGATTTATAGGCATCCTTAAGTTCAACATATTTCCCGACGAGGCCTATACTGAAATTGCAGGTGGGGTTTTGAAGCGTAAAGAGGAATTTCTCCCAGTCACGAAGATCCGGTACTCCATCGGTAGGCATATCGGTTTTCCTCAGGATCTCAATATCCAGGTTTTCCTGCCTCATCAGCATCGGCACTTCATAAATACTTTCGGCATCTATGCATTCAATAACAGACGAGGGATTGACATTACAGAAGAGAGCGATCTTATTACGCAGGCTCTCGGGAAGATGTTTTTCGGTACGGCAAACAATAATATCCGGCTGAACTCCCTGTTCCAGCATTGTCTTAACGGAATGCTGGGTGGGTTTGGATTTTAATTCCCCTGCCGCAGCCAGGTATGGAACAAGCGTAAGATGAACAACTACACTGTCTTTACCAAGCTCCCATCTCAGCTGACGAACGGTTTCAATGAAGGGCAGCGATTCAATATCGCCTACTGTTCCTCCTATCTCGGTAATCACAAAATCATAATGCCGCTTTGTCGCAAGAAGTTTAATCCTCGCTTTGATCTCATCAGTGATATGAGGGATAACCTGTACAGTTTCCCCGAGGAATTCACCTTTTCTTTCCTTGTTTATTACACTCTGGTATACCACTCCTGTTGTAACATTATTTGCCTGGGTGGTAGGCACGTTTGAGAATCTCTCATAATGGCCAAGGTCAAGATCGGTCTCTGCTCCGTCCTCCGTCACATAACATTCTCCATGTTCGTATGGATTCAGGGTGCCCGGATCAATATTAATATATGGATCCAGTTTCTGGATTGTCACCGAAAACCCCCTGGCAACCAATAATTTAGCAATTGATGAGGAGATGATTCCTTTGCCGAGTGATGAAGTTACACCGCCGGTTACAAAAATATACTTGGTAGAAGACATGGCAGAATCAAAATGAAGGTTTACGGTTCACAAAAATAATCGTTTTCGGGAAACGGGGGGAAATTAGTTTTGTGCTCTCTTGATTTTTTTACGAACATTGTCCTGATTATCTATTCTTCGCTTTATGGCAAGTATCTCCGAAGCGATTTCTTCAATTGGCTTGTTGGTGACGTGGATCACAGGCCATTCATATTTACAGAAGACACTATTTGAATAATTCAGCTCCTTTTTGACATTCTGTATCGAGGCATATTCTCCTGTTTGGCCTCCAAGATATTGTTCCCGAACCGAGCGGAGGCTCGAAAGGTCCTGTGGTTCGGTCATCAGTCCAAACACCCTCCCATAAGGCAGTTTTGTGAGGGATTCAGAGAGGTCGGCCCCAAGCACAATGGGGAAATTGGCAACAAACCAGCCTTTGAAAGCAAGGTAGATACTGAGAGGAGTTTTGAATGTCCTTGAAACACCAACCAGCACAATCTCCGCCTTATCATAATCATAATCCCTTTGTCCGTCATCATGGTTAAATGCAAACTGCATGGAATCTATCCGTTTGAAATATTCCTTATTAAGGCTGAAGAACAAGCCGGGTTCCCCGGTCGGAGAGTTGGCAAAATGGTGTGATAACCTCGACAGGAGTGGCCCCATAAGATCGATGGCATCAATATTGTGGATCCTGCTAAGCCGAAGGACAACCTCCCTCAGGGATTCCGATACCAGGGTATGCAAAATAAATCCTTTTTCTTCAGCAACTTCTGCTATGATCTCTTCAATCGCCTGTTCGGTCCTTATTTCGGTTTTAAGGACCACATCCACGCTTGATTGCGGGAACTGGGTCAGTGCTGCCATAAGGATCTGTTCGGCAGTACGTCCTGAACCGTCGGAAACTACATATACTTTATTCATGGCTTGAAACTGATTAGAAGATTAAAACTACGTTTTTTTAAGCCAGGTACAAAATTCGCATTTTTTTCATATTTTAGCCTATCGATTAAATTAAGTACTTTTGAAGCCTTAATTCAAACTGAAAATCACAATAAACTCTGCTAATTATGACAACAATTAAAGTCGGTATCAATGGATTTGGCCGGATCGGGCGTTTGACCTTCCGTGCCCTGCTTAAGAAAGAAAATGTTGAAGTTGTTGCAATCAATGATCTTACAGATTCGAAGACTCTTGCACACCTTCTGAAATACGATTCAATTCACGGAAAATTCCCGGGTACTGTTACAGTTGAAGGAGACTACCTGGTAATAAACGGGAAAAAAATTAAAGTACACGCAGAGAAGGACCCTGCAAACCTCCCCTGGGGATCCCTGGATGTTAGCACAATCCTTGAATGTACAGGCATCTTTCGCACGCGCGAAAAAATGAGCAAGCATCTGGCAGCAGGCGCCAAAAAAGTACTGCTGAGCGTCCCCTCCGACAGCAAGGAAGATGTTGATGCTACTATCGTACTAGGCGTCAATGACAGCATGCTTACACACGACATGGAACTGATTTCCAATGCTTCATGCACAACCAATTGCCTTGCTCCCATCGCAAAGGTCATGAATGATAATTTCGGAATAGTTAGAGGGCTGATGAACACCATCCACAGTTACACAAACGACCAGATAATCCTTGATGCTCCGCATAAGGACCTGCGCCGCGCCCGCGCCGCAGCAATGTCGATCATCCCGACTAAAACCGGTGCCGCTAAAGCGATCGGTCTTGTGATCCCTGAACTTGATGGTAAACTTGATGGTTTTGCTGTAAGGGTCCCGACCCCTGATGGTTCACTGGTTGATCTGACCTGCGAACTTGCAAAAAAAACAACCAAGGAAGAGATCAATGCTGCCATGAAAGCTGCTGCTGATGGTCCCATGAAGGGAGTCCTGGAATATAATGTAGATCCTATTGTTAGTGTTGATATAGTTGGGAACACGCATTCTTCAATTTTTGATTCCGAACTCACCAAAGTAATGAGCGGGAACTTTGTAAAAGTCATTTCATGGTATGATAACGAGAATGGTTACTCCTGCAGGATGGCCGATCTCGTTGTAAAAATGGGCTGATATGAGTCATCTGTTCGCATCCGGGGAGAGGGAAGGTTATATCATGGTCGTCGAGGACTCGAAGAGCCAGGCGATGATGCTGAAGTCCCTTCTGAAAAAACACGACTATAAAGTCAGGGATTTCGAAGACGGGCTCAGCGCATTTAATGCAGCCATGGAAGAACCTCCGATTCTGATTGTCAGTGATATTGTGATGCCGGGAATGGACGGGTATGAGTTATGCGAAAAGGTTAAAAACACGAAAGAGCTCAAAGAGATCCCTATAATCCTGCTTACCACACTTCAGGATTCCATGGATATCATTAAAGGCTTGCAGGCCGGATCAGATAATTTCATCACAAAGCCATTTGATGCCAAGTACCTGCTTTCACGTATCAATTACCTTTTGGCTAACAGGGAACTCAGGTACCAGGGAACCAGTGACCTTGTACTTGAAATCATGTTCAACGGCCAGAAATACGCTATCAACTCGGAGAGAAAACAGATCCTCGACCTGCTTTTATCGGTATACGAAAATGCAATCCAGCAAAACCATCAGCTTATAGAAGCTCAGGCAGAACTGAGACGTTCCAATGAACATCTTATCACTATGAACCGTGATCTGGAGGCGTTTTCATACACTATTTCCCATGACCTGAGAACACCTCTCAACCATATCAGCATGAGTGCTCAACTCCTTCACCAGCATTATCTTGACAAGCTGGATGAGGCAGGTGCTTCCTATGTTGACACTATTCATTCCACAACAAAGTCCATGGCTGAGATGATCAATGACCTGTTACAGTTTTCGCGTACAGGAACGATCAACATTCACCCTCAACCTATCGACCTGAGTGAGATGTGCCGTAAAGTCATGCAGTGGATACACCAGGACAGCCCCGACAGGAAGATTGATGTGAAAATTGATGATAATTTGCAACTAACCGGTGACCAGAGCCTTCTAATGGTTGTTGTGAAGAACCTCCTTGGGAATTCATGGAAATACACATCAAAAACAAATCATCCCGCCATACATGTAAGCAGTTTTCAGAAGGACGGGCAAACTGTCTTTACTTTTAAGGATAATGGGGCCGGATTCGATCCTTTGAGGGCTTCAAATCTTTTTACTCCTTTTGTCAGGCTTCATTCCCAGGAAGATTTCCCGGGTACCGGGGTTGGGCTTGCAACAGCCAAACGTATTATTGAGAGGCACGGCGGCAGGATATGGGCTGAAGGAGAAATTGGCAAAGGTGCAACTTTTAGCTTTTACATAGGTCAGCCAAAGTAACCTATGGAATCCTGAGACTTTTCTTCCTGCCCATCAAAACAGGATGACCCTTGAGACCCCGGACAGGTTGGGGAACATAAGGAAGGACATCCTTAAATGGTGCCCGAACAGAAGAAAGAGGCCTGGCCGTCCCCGGCATCAAAGAGTAACATTTTCTTTTTTTTTGCGTAAAACTCTGAATAATGGAAGAATATGCTCATTCTGCGTATTACTGTTTTATTCATACTCCTGGCGAAACCGCTTTATTACTCTCCGCAGCAAACCACAATACTTGATTCCGATGAATTGGTATTGCTGGGTGATAAAAGCGGGTTGCAGGCGGTTGAAAAACTGATCAATCCAATTGCCCTGCTGTATCTTGACACGACTTATGCAAATCATATTGTAGATTGGGAATTCAGGGAGGGATTTTTAAAAGCACATCCAGACAGCAGCGGTTATTATGTGTTTGGACTGCCAAGGTACACTCTTGATATTGCCTCGAATATTAACAACAGGCATGCAGCTTCATATCTTTTACGGTATTATTGCTCAATACCCAAACTCACAAAATCCGATACGATCTTCAGTATCTATGATCAACTTTACAGGTTTCTGCCGGTTTTTGTGTGCCGGAAACCTTATGAAACGGTGCTTGAAAGAAAACTGAAAACAGATTTTGAGGATTGGAGCCGCATAGCTGCGTCGACACCTCCGGTAAGATATCCCGACCCATCCGTTGAATTTGACCGCCTCCTTAACCTGAAACCACTGAATAAGCAGTCCGATCCGAGATATATTGCACTGATTCTGGGGCTGTCACTTCAACAGATGAAATCACCGGGTTTTGATGAAAATAAAATCAGGGATCTGAGCACAACTTTAACCAGCATATGACTTACAGCCAGAGCAGGTTCCTTGTTAAACGCCCGAATAAAGCTTACGTTGAGATCTATTACGAATTCGGCATGCAAGCCCTGAGGCTCACCGTCCTTGGAAATAAAAGCATCATGATCGAGAAAACGATTGAGACCATTGATTGATCACTGTTCGATACACTGATCATGACAAGCTGCAGCATCAGATCTCGAAATGGACCCAGAGGCCAAATGCATTAACAGGCCTCCTGCATTAGCAATAAAAAAGTTACCAGCAGGGTAAATCATTGGCATAGAATCATTTGCAATATATATCGATAAAAGTCTGTTCTTCAAATTTCGACATTTCAAGGGAAAAAAGTAAGTTTGCGCCCTGAAAAACATTTTATGCTGAAATACTTTATTGCTCGCCAGATGGTGAAGCGTACTAAAAACAGGCAGTTCCCGGTTGAATACCTGGAGCAGAAACATGTCGACCTGAACCAACCATACCCTAATGACAGCTCGTATTTCTACGGAGGCGATAAAGCAGGCAATGCATTTATTGCCAGGATGGCTTTCAGAGGCCCGAACCGTCAACATGAATGGTGGTTTGATTTTTTTATACCAGGAAGAGGTTTCTTCGGTTTGAAAAGTGACCCTGGCCCCGATGGCGCAGGCTTCCAGATGGGACAGTTGAAATGGGAAAATACTGTTGTCGGGAAAGAATGGAGGATCACTTACGACGGCCCTGTAACTGATGAACAAGGAAAGTCATACAATTGTATAACAGACCTTCTTTTTATTGGTGAACACGAACCTTATGATTTCGCTAAAAGTTCCGACCAGAGTATGATCGCAAAGGCTATTGCCGGTGAAAAATGGAGCAGGGCGTTTTTCTTCAAAATGAAAGATACACATCAGACTCATTATGAACAGACCGGTGTCTTCAAAGGGACTATTTCCCTGGATGACAAAGTTTACCCTTTTGAGATGAGGGCTTCCAGGGATCATTCATTTGGTTCAAGAACCTGGTTGACCTGGGACAGGCATTACTGGATTACAGGTATATCCGAAGCAGGTATGCACTGGACTGTAACAACGATTAAATGGGATTTCCTCGGAAGGCTTACAGCCGGGTTTATCACCCATCCCGACGGGCATACCGACGCTATCATAGAATGCACTGACCTGGAAACAGTATCCCGCGAAAAACTGCTCCCCGATCACGGGTTCATTGATATTCAATGCCGCAGCGGTGCCAGGCACAAAGTGGAGTTTTGGAGAAATGGCCATTTCCCTTATCTCATGGATGGGAAATACCAGATGCGTGAAGCAATCGGAACATATAAATTTGACGGTGTTGAAGGACTGGGAATGGTTGAATTCGGGTTCCATAAAGACAAATACAAAATAGACTAATGCTCAACTCCCGAACGTGATTCTCCGACTGCATGAAATAGACGGCCACCCTGTTGGAGGCAAGGCCAAAGGGCTGAATATCCTGAAAGAGCTTGGTTTTAACGTTCCCGATGCTGTGGTGTTGTTGCACCCGGATCCTGCCGAATTGCAGGATTCAGTCATACTACAGCATTTGAACTCCCTTGGTCCGGGTCCTAAAGCCATACGCTCGTCGGCAGTGAGCGAGGACGGGCATTCTGCTTCGTTTGCGGGACAGTTCGAATCCTACCTGAACCTTTATTCGTTTGAAGAAATCAAACTGGCTATCCACAAATGCATTAAAGCTGCAGGGGCTGAGCGTGTAAGATCATATTCGGGCAGCCTTTTATCCGAAGCCGATCTCAGGATCTCCGTAATAATGCAAAACATGGTCGACGCAAGAGTTGCCGGTGTCGTTTTTTCGGTCAACCCGGTCAACAACCGCCATGACAAGATGCTTGTTAATGCCATAGCTGGACATGGAGAGGATCTGGTGAGCGGGAAAAAGGATGCGTGCCACTATGAAGTATTTCGCAGCGGATCAAATATTGCAGAAGAAGCTGAAAAAAACGGCAATCTTTTAAATAAGTCGCTTCTTAAGCAGATTATTGCCGGGGCCAGGAGTGCGGAAAGCTTTTTTAAGGCACCGGTTGATATGGAATGGGCGATTGACCAATTTGGTGTTTTGAACTGGTTGCAGGTCAGGCCTGTCACAGCCCTCAGCGGGGTTCACTTCAATGAACTTGATACTGTAAAGGGAGAAAGCAGCGACATCTGGACACTTGGCAACATAGGTGAAATGATGCCCGGGGTTGCTACTCCCCTGACCTATTCGGTGAGCGCAGAAGCAATTGATTATGGGATGGTACTTCTCGCCGAGCGTGGCGGAGCCTACCGGATGCGCGACCGTAAAGGCCCAAGATATATCCAGATGTTTTATAACCGCTTGTTCATCAACATGAGCAATATGATGGACTATCCCAAAAGGATATGGTTAAATACACCGGAAGATGTGCAATTTGCCCTGAGCGGGAAAATATTCAACGGGCTCACAGCGGTTCCTGACGTTTCATTCCCCGTCAGGTTCCTGAATTTTATCCGGCAAATGTCAACTACCTTAAGGGCTGGCAGGTACCTGGAACATCTCAGGAGCCTGGAAGCCGGCTTCCGTATCAACATATCACTCCCACCGGCAGAACTGCATCACAAACTGGAAGAAGGAAGGATCCAGCTGGGAATAGGATTCGGCCACCACCTGATGGCATCGGCACAAAGCGGTACCATGTATTCAGCCTTTATGAGAATAATGACCGGGAATAAACGAAAACCCGGGGCCGCCGACCACCATATTGCAACCATGCTTCTCCTCGATATTCCTGAGATTGAGAGTGCGGATGCAGTGAAAACACTCGAGCGGTTTGCCAGGACGATCCGTTCTCATAAGGAATTCTGTGAAAGGTTCACTCTGGCCACTTCCGCTGAAGCCCTTGAACTGCTTGAAAAAAAGGCGCCCCAAGAGGTCAGTGATCAGTTCAGGCTTTTCCTTGAACGACATGGCCACCGTTGCGTAAGGGAATCCGAGCTCAGAGAGAAAACCTGGGCCGAAAAACCATCCCGGCTCATCCAGATCCTTCAGACCCGTGTAAAAGCAGGCGAAGTCAGGCATGTGTCGCATGATACAAAAAAAGAAATTACTTTTGCTTTAAGCAAGCTCAGGCCGGTTACAAGAATCATTCTGAGATCAATGATACCTGCAGCGAGAAAAGCTGTTGCCAGGCGTGAGATCACGAAAGCGCTTTCAATTAAAATGGTCGATACGATCAGGAAAGGATATCAATCCCTGGCCCTGCATCTAACCAAAGCCGGCCTTCTCGATGATACAGACCAGGTTTATTTTCTCACCCATGAAGAGCTGGGCAAACTGATTGCTGATCGACATCCTTCATGGAAAGAAAAAGCAGACAAACGTCGCGAACTTATTTCAGCAGCCGATAAACTTGTATTTGAGGAAGTCAGTGTCGGGATCCCGGAACCTCTCGAAACCGAACAGGTATTTGAGCTCAGTGAAGGCCAGTTGGCAGGAATCCCGGTAAGCAGCGGCATTGTTGAAGCCCCGGTGAGGATCATCCATTCCCTTGAAGATGCGGAAGACCTGCTGGAAGGCGAAATCATGGTTGCATCCTTCACCGATATCGGATGGACTCCTTATTTCAGTATAATTTCAGGACTGATCACCGAGATTGGAAGCCCGTTGTCACATGGGGCTGTTGTTGCCAGGGAGTATGGCATTCCAGCCGTTGTCGCCGCCAAGGGTGCTAAAAAACTGTTTAAGACCGGCGACAGGGTCAGACTTGATGGAGAGAAAGGCTTAATAGAAAAGATCTGAACGAAATCACAGGGCTATGGCAACCTTGCGCCCAGGCCATAAGACCTGAATTTATTATCCTTGAACTGGAATTCCATGAAATACGGGCCTGATACGAAGGCATAATAATCAACCGTTTCGCCGTAGAAACTTATATTATTTGCATAAAATACATTTTTAAGGACTGCGGCCTGGTTGAGGGCTCCGAATACTCCGTTCCTGACTTTGGCATAAGAATCAGCCCTCCACCATGCAACACTCTTAGATGAGTCGATAATCGCGAATTTTCCGCCACCAGTGCTTTCATCACTCCTTACATCTGAATATCCGTAATTACCCTTGATTTTATTAAGATCGCCGTCGAGGAGTTTCATTCCAACCAAGAAGCCATGACCAAACCCAAGATCCATAACAAAAACGGCACCGCTGTCGGTAGCACAGGGAAACCCGGTTAAGGTGTCATTTGAATTATACTGCTGCATGATAAGGCGTTCGGGATAGTACGTGTTAACTGTCCAGGTTCCTGAATCGGAAGGATTTACCGGTGGCAACTGGCCGGTATATTCGTCGGGCATCATCCTGCTAATCGAACCGGTATCATTACAAAAGCCTTGTTTTATCCATGTTCCGCCGGCCTGAATAGTCAGGATGCCCCATTCCCTGTTGAGATTGCTTCCGTTAACCGGTTTATTGCTTATGTGCATATATACGTAATTCCCGGCAATCATGGGATTTGCTGTATTTGAAAGCTGGGTGACACCGAATGACAGGTTGTTGAAAAGCCTTGCGGTTGGAAAATTCCCTGTAAACACCTGGCCGGGAATCTCAACGGCATAATAAAACGCTCCGTTGGTATAAACCTTATACAGGCCATTTAATTCATCAGAATATACTACAAAGGAACCGTTGACATATAATTTGTTCGACTCGTTATATACAGTATACCCTCCAACACTCTCGTTGACTGTGAAATTAAGTACGTCTCCCGACGTACCGGATCCTGAGTAACTGTATGCAACATAAACCGGGTCACTGCTCTTATTACAACCGGCGGCCGACAATAAAATTAAAAGAATAAAATATAAATAATGCCTGGGCGTCATATGATTCAGTGCGGCGTATCAATTCCGGAGATAAAGATACAAAGATTTCCAGTGAGAGCTAAAATTAAAGAAAATAGAGATTTTGCTTTATTAAATCTTTATATCGCATGAGAACAAATTTATCGGGACTTTATACTAAAATATCGTTCTTTGATTGCTATTACAAACTTTAATACCAGCCGAATTAAGCCCGCTGTGAAAATTTATTCATAGGTTTGAATGAGAATTAGCCACTATATGCCCAGGACCAGTATCTGGAAATATTCATCCCGGTCCGATTTCAGTGAGTATCTCATTGCTTTCCTTGCCATAGCTATCACAGCAGGGATCTGCTTCCCCCTGAGCCACTTTATCGGGATTTTCAGCGTAGGGCTGATCCTTCTGATGGTTGTTGCTGTCCTTGCTCTCTTTTTAGGCCGATGGCCGCTGATGTTCGCAGCTATCCTTAATGTCCTGGTCTGGGATTACTTCTTCCAGAAGCCTCTCTTTTCCATTGGCATCATGCAGATTGAAGACCTCTTTGCCAATGTTGCCGATCTCCTGGTCGCAATTGTTTCGGTAATTCTTATCACCCGGATACGTAAGAGCAAGGCCATACTTCAGAACAGCCAGGAAAGACTGATTATTCTGAATAACTTCCTGGAATCCATGAATGATGCAAAATCAATTTCCGAAGCATTGCAAACAGCCGGTGAGAATCTTAAGAAATATTTCGGGCAGGAAGCTGTAATCTATATTAAAGATAAAAACACCAATAGCCTCGCCTCAGTCCCATACGGAAACTCGGGCTTGCATAGCGCTAACGGGATTGCTATTGCGCGCAGCCTTTTTATTATGTCCAGCACGGGCGTACCCCGATTGCCATTATCTCTGCCGCCGTCGACAATCTCAATGATGCAAGGACATCATCAGAACCGGAGAAACGCAGGCAAATTTGCGTCGAACTTGAGTCAGCGTCAAACAGGCTGAACACCCTGGTTGAGAACATCCTTGACATGTCAAGAATAGAATCCGGCCTGTTGAAACTAAACCTGCAGTATTGTGATATTGCCGACCTTGTCGGCCTTGTAGTCAAAGACATGAAAGGAGAGCTTAGCGGTCGCAGGCTTAATATTTCCATAGATGAAAACCTTTCCCTGATCAAGGCCGATATCAGCCTGATCAGGCAAGTCCTGGTTAATATATTAAGGAACGCGATGATGTATACTCCGGCCGGAACCGGAATTGAAATCGCTGCTACAAATGACCCTGCCAACATGGTTTCACTTTCGGTGAGAGATCATGGTCCCGGGGTACCTGATGAAAACCTTGAACATCTTTTTGAAAAATTTTACCGGGTTCCAGGGTCAAGGAGTGGAGGTACAGGGCTTGGGCTGGCTATAGTGAGAGCTTTCGTGGAGGCTCACAAGGGTTTCATCAGGGCGTCGAATGAGCAGGATGGAGGATTAAAAATCACAATGATATTTAAAGCAGAACAATGAAATGGAAAAAAACAAAATAAAATACAAAGTCCTTATTATTGACGACGAAGCACAGATCCGCAGGTTGCTGAGGATGACCCTTGAAACCAACGAATATAAGGTTTTTGAAGCCGCAACGGCAAAGGAAGGCATGCAGGCGGTCACTATGAATCATCCGGATGTGATCCTGCTTGACCTGGGCCTGCCGGACGAAAGCGGGCTAAAATTAATGGGCCGGCTGCGGGAGTGGTCAGCCGTACCCGTAATCGTTCTGACTGTTCAGGATTCAGAATCCGTTATGATCGAAGCCCTTGATTCAGGAGCCGACGATTATGTTACCAAGCCCTTCAATGCCGGTGAACTGCTTGCCAGGATCAGGGTTGCCATCAGGCATTCGCTCCGGATGGATGAGTCTCCTGTATTCCGTTCCGGTTCGCTTGAAGTGGATATTAACAGCAGGGTTACACGTTTGAACAAACAAGAGGTAAAGCTTACAGCAACGGAATATTCACTGTTACTTATCTTTATAAGGAATGCGGGCAAAGTCCTGACACATTCCTATATCAGCCGTGAGATTTGGAGCGCTCCATATGCCGACAATGCTCAAATCCTGAGGGTCCATATTGCCCAGCTTCGTAAGAAAATTGAAAACGATCCCTCTGTTCCCGAGCTTCTTATCACCGAACCTGGCGTGGGCTACAGAATGAAGATACTGCCTCTTCCGGAATAGTTAATTATACAGGGTCATTGTTAAACGGCATCGCCAAAGCTGATGAATTTTTTGGGAGTGAAGTTGGATTTCATATTCCAGAAGTGAGCTTTTCCCTTTGAAATGCGGAAGATCACGAGTTGAGGACTGTCGTAATCAAGGCCAAAACTCTTTAAAAAGGGCCTGTCGCATATGACCTTTTTCTTAAGTTCCGGATCATTAACGAATTCTGCTGCCCCGCTTAT
>JAPLDN010000343.1 GCA_026391755.1 Bacteroidota bacterium | reverse complement strand
AGGCATGATGTAAAGATAGGGAGATTTTACTCTTCCATCATCCTGTCAACCTGCTCTTTTGTAAGTCGTGTCCAGACCGGGTTTGAAAATTTTTCGCCATTCCATTCAAACTCCACCCTGTCGAAGGATTCACCATAGAATGTGAGTTTGCTGCCAAGATCAGGGGTGTGTTCAATAAAAATAAAACCATCGGGGGTTTCACCACTGGTTTCAAGTATTTGTGCAGCCAGGGATTCAACGACTTCGGTGACCGGGGAGCCGGGGTTTTGCCTGTAAATCTCGGTTGCAATGGCCAATGTTTTCCCGTCCTGCCTTTTTACCAGCTTCAATCCGCATTTCGAAGGGCTGTCCCAAGGACCAAGATAATCGTAGTAACGGTCCATGTACTTGTCGAAAGCTGGGTTTGTTTCCATGTTGAATAGCGAAATAACGAGATAGCGAGATAGCGAAATTATTGAATAAAATTAAACTATATCTGTTACTTTTTTACCAAAGCTGACATCTGCAAGGTCGCGGCGGCGTGGTGTGTAAGTACCGTCGGCCAGTTCTTTTGACATGACCCTGTTAATGAGATTGAACATTTTCATAGTCTGTGGTTCGTCCTTGTAAAACGTATCCCAGGCATAATGGTACAATTCGGTCAGCCTTTCGGGGCTCATATGTTTTGGCTGGTATACAACTTTCCCGGCATTATAATGGTTCCAGTCCTTATCAAAGATCCGGTTTTGCTTCAGAAGGTCACTGTACGCCTTGGTATGGGGGAATGGAGCCAGCACCGTAAATTCGGCCAGGTCCAGGTCAATTTCCAGAAGAAAGTCGATAAGCCTTTTAATATCATCTTCGGTCTGGTTATCCAGGCCCAGTAAAATAGTGCCTTCAACTGCAATACCGTAATCATGGTATTGTTTAATACGGTTGCGGATGTAATCGGAAGTATCGAATACGGCCTGGTAAACATACCAGGCGCCGGCCTGGGCAGCCAGGTCCAGAACCTCATTTTTATCTTCAATCGTATGGCTCACCCATTTCTTTTTAAGGGGGATCATAGCTTTGAAAAGCTCCTTTTCCCATTCGGTATCGAGAGCAAGTGAATTGTCGACGATGAAAAGACGGTTGTTGTCCATCTGCGACAGTTCCTCAACCACGCGGTCAATAGGGCGGGGGCGGAAACCCCTTCCGCCGAGATACCTTACTGCGCATGGGTAGCAGTCGTAGATGCATCCCCGGGACGCATGGAAGAGGTCAACCATCCTGAATCCCTTATGGTAATAAAGGTCTTTCTTCAGGATGTTCCTGTTTGCAGGTCCGATAAGGTTCATATCGGGGGGCTTACTCAGGTAGTTATAGATTTTTTTGAGATCGTTTTTTCTGAAGTCTGCAAAAACCTGTTCAAGCCGGCCTTCCACTTCTCCAAGAAAGACCGAATCGGCATGCAGCATGGTTTCTTCGGCATGAAGCATGGTGGAGATGCCTCCAAAAATAACCTTCTTGCCCAGGGCACGATACTGGTCGGCAATCTCCCAGCCCCGTTTCACCTGGGTCGTCAGCATCATGGAGATACCTACCAGGTCGGCCGAATCATCAAGAATGAGTTCTTCGACATTTTCATCGGTAAAATCAATTTCAATATCCTCAGGCACTGCCGCAGCCATGACCACGGGTCCATGAGGTGGAAGGTAAAAGATCGTTTGTCCTTCCAGTTTTTCCCAACGGGGATATATCAGTTTAAACTTCATTTTTCCTTGTTTATTCCTGTATTGTCACGCAAAATCTTTTAAAGGCATGACACAACCGGGTTCTCCCGGTTCAATTTTTTTTCAATCCGGTATTGCACTCAGCAATCCTGCGGATGATTTTTTGTTTTTCCTGCAATCTCGGCACTTCACATTTCAAAGCCCGGTAATAATATGACCTGGGTTCAGAGGGTTTCTTGTGTAACCGATAATATTCCCCGGCCAGGTACCAGGACTCATAAAACTCCTGATTAGTATGTATAAAAGCAGGAATAAAAGAACGCTCATCAGGCAGAACACTGCCATTCTTTATGCAATCCTGAAGTATCCTCTTCATGGCCCTGAAATCATTAAAAGCTCTGTAAGCGGCTGACTTCAGAAAGATATCGGGTGGAATCTCCATTTCCTTCACTTCAACATCCACCCCCTGGCCTGAGTCTGCAAAATTATGAAAAATTTTTCTCAGGTCGAAGCATTTATAGGAACCGAGTTGCCATGGGCCGGTTGAAACCCAGACCAGTCGTTCGGAAGGCTTGAAAATTATGGAATGGTGGGCAATAAGCTGGTTCATTGCTTTTTCGTTTCCCAAACCGATGTCCCTGCCTCCCAGTCCGGCCCGGTCCCTCAGTATCCAGGCTGCTTTTTCGACATCCAGAGGGGACTGTGCCCTTAAATCTTCATCTAATCGCCGGTACCGGTAGAGTGAAGCATTTTCACTGATATTTTCCTTATTCAAAGGATCCTCTGCAAATTCGGCCGACTGGAAATGGTTTGCACATAAAATTGAGTTTCCTATAGGTTCCCTTAAGGCTGTTTTATACGGGGATTTCTCGATTACAGCTGCGCGGCCGTCTTTTGATGAGCCTATGAGGAGGGATTCG
>JAPLDN010000004.1 GCA_026391755.1 Bacteroidota bacterium | reverse complement strand
GTTTTTCAGGGATTTCGCTGATAAACCTGCTGGGCTCGCACATGGTAAGGTTCCCCCAGCGGTACCGGTTTTCGGCGTACGCCAGTGTGAGTTTCACTTCGGCCCTGGTGACAGCTACATAAAACAGTCTTCGCTCCTCTTCCAGGTCGGTTCTCGAATTCATTGACTGTATCGAGGGAAAAAGGTTCTCTTCAAGTCCGGTGACAAAGACATATGGAAATTCAAGTCCTTTTGCCTGGTGCACGGTCATGAGAACCACCCTGTCGGTATCGTTCTTGTCGGCCAGGTCCGAATCGGTAAGGAGGGCAATATCCTGGATAAATTCATCGAGGGTGCGTAAGACGTTTTCTTCTATTTCGCCTGTCTCAGGATTGGTCCTTGGTGTGTCGGTGAATTCCTTTATCGCATTCAGGAGTTCCTCCATGTTCTCAAAATGGCTTACGCCCTCCGGCGTTTTATCTTCATGGAGTTCTTTGATGAGCCCCGATGAGGCTGCAATATGTTTGGCCAGTTCAAAGGCGTTTTTTGTCTTTAAGAGGGCGCCGAAGCTTTTTATCATCGTGATAAACCCGCTTACCTTAGCCCAGGTATTATCAGGGAACCTGGGAGTTGCAGGCGGGCTCTCTATGAGATCGAACAGGCTCTTTTTATGCTCATCGGCCAGAACAATCAGCTTCTCAACAGTTGTTTTCCCGATACCGCGGGCAGGATAGTTGATCACACGCAGCAGGGCATCTTCATCCCTTGGATTAATAGCCAGCCTGAAATAAGCTAGCATATCCTTGATCTCTTTTCTCTGGTAAAACGACAACCCTCCGTAAATCCTGCAGGGAATATTCAGCCTTCGCAATGCATCCTCCATGACCCTCGACTGTGAGTTTGTCCTGTAAAGTATGGCAAAAGATGAATTTGGAAGCTGGCTGTTCATTTTATGGCCGAAGATAGCCTGGGCAACAAGGTTGCCTTCTTCATTATCGGTTGAGGCATGAAGCAGGGTGATCTTTGACCCTTCGTCATTATCGGTCCAGATCTCTTTAAATATCTGATTTTTATTGTTGCTGATGATCTGGTTGGCCGCTTCAACAATGGTCTTTGTGGAACGGTAATTCTGTTCAAGCTTGAAAACCTTGTGGTCAGGATAATCGCTCCTGAAATTAAGGATATTTTGAATGTTCGCTCCTCGGAAGGCGTAAATACTTTGTGCATCATCGCCCACAACACAGAGATTTTCGTTATTCGCTGCGAGTTTTTTGACAATAAGGTACTGGGCGTAGTTCGTGTCCTGGTACTCGTCGACAAGGATATACCTGAATTTCTGCTGGTACTTGTACAATACATCAGGAAAATCGCGCAGTAACACATTCATGTTGTATAGAAGGTCGTCGAAATCCATGGCCGAGGACCGCATCAGGCGGTTCTGGTATTGCTGGAATATCTTCCCTGTGAGCGGTTTCCCCGCCGCGTTATCATATTCCTGTATCTCAGGGTTTGACTGGTATTCTTCTGAGGAGATCAGGCTGGTTTTTGCAGCCGAGATCCTTTGCGTTATATACCCCGGCTGATAGAGCTTCTCGTCCAGGCTATTCTCTTTGACCAGGTTCCTGACGACACGCTTCGAGTCGTCTGAATCATAAATAGTGTAATTGGAAGGATACCCAAGACGGTGACCTTCAATGCGGAGCACCCTTGCAAAGACCGAATGGAAAGTTCCCATCCAAACGTTTTTAGCTTCACTGTTGCCGACAATAGTCAGGATGCGCTCAGTCATCTCCCTGGCAGCTTTGTTTGTAAACGTCAGGGCCAGGATGTGAAAAGGATCTACTCCATGCTCCAGCAGGTAAGCCACCCTGAATGTTAAAACCCTGGTCTTTCCCGAGCCTGCCCCGGCAATTACCATGACAGGCCCTTCGGTTTCAACGACGGCCTTGCGCTGGGATTCATTTAAATTTTCAAGGATTCCCGACATAATTTTAAATCCGGGCAAAGGTAAAAGAATAGGACTTTGACCCCGTGTTTGTGAAAAACTATTTAATTCTATACGTTTACCCGGTACCTGAGTACAATTACCCGTCTATTGTTTACACTTACCAAGCGAGAACCTAACACATTTACGTAATTACCATCCACACTTACCTGAATTTTATCTACACTTACCAATTCCTGCTTTCCTTAAGCATTTGACTGCTATAATTTTGCGAGCAGTGTAAAGTGTCCTTTAACCATTTTGGCGATGAAAACATACATATATAAGTTAGGGTCTACATTATTAATAATTTTATTATTAATAGTATTTAGTTGCAAGAAAGACATAAATACCATTGCTCCTGACCAGGCCTCCGTGAAGCTAAAATCCATGAGTGATCTTAAAGTCTCTTCCGACTTTAACTGGAAGACCACGCAAAATATCGACCTGGAACTCACCTCCCCTTCAAAAGCCTCCCTGGTTATTAAATCGGCCTCGGGTGTTATTTTTCATAAAGCCCTGCTCCAGGGCGGTGAAACCTATAAAACATCAATCACCATCCCGAATTATATGAAGGAGCTGAATATCGTTGTAAACGGAGTTACATCCGTCCTTAAAATTGAAAACAACCGGGTTATCCATTCTTTTTAAAACCGTTATACTATGAAAAAGACAATAATTCCCCGGGTTAAAAGCTTTTTAATGATCATGATGGCAACGGTATTGCTGCCTTCATTGATTTTCGCGCAAACCAAGTCGATTTGCGATATCTATAAAAATAATGGCGGCGGTTATTCCACCACCATCACCTCGGTTGTCTGTAACCAGTCGGATCATTCCCATACTATCGTCTTACGGGTCGAACATAACGGTTGTGACGGTGCAAGCTGCCCCGCAATTTCACGTTTCAGCATTCAGGCTGCAGCAGGTACATATTCAAACGTGGCAATCAGTATTCTCTATGGAGGAATGACATTTACCGGTATCAATTACGGTCCTGTTCTTTCGGGCGACCCCTGGAATGGATTCAGGATTGAGGGGATTACCGGCATAGGCAACGGGAATGCCGGCGTGTTTACAATTACTTACAAACTTACAGGCCCATTTCAGGATCAGCAGGTTTCG
>JAPLDN010000382.1 GCA_026391755.1 Bacteroidota bacterium | reverse complement strand
CGTAGTCGATTCCCATTTCCGTGGCACTGTTTCCGTAGGCATTCACTTCAGGATCGTAACCTGTATACTTGGTGAGGGTAAGCAGGTTTTGCCCGGTGACATATACCGACAGCTTGGGAACGCCTTTCTTCTTTTTGGTATTTTCAATGACCTTGTAAGAGAGGGTGAGTGATTTTAATCTCACATAAGATCCGTCTTCAATGAACCTGGAGGAATTTTTCACATTATCCATATTCCCATTGCCGACAACCTTGGGTATATTGGTTATGGTGTTTGTGGGGGTCCAGCGGTCCATAACAATAGTAGACTGGTTCTTTGAATCGAACATACCTTCCAGGTCGATACGGGTGGCATTATAAATCTGGTTCCCGTAACTGCCCTGGACAAAGACCGAAAGATCAAATCTCCAGTAGCTGAATGTATTGGTGATCCCGAAGATATACTTGGGCTGGGCATGGCCGATCACTGTACGGTCGCCCGGGTCGAGGATCCCGTTCCCGTTAACATCGGCATATTTGATCATACCGGTTTTGGGGTCAACACCTTCTGAGATATAGCCGTAGAAAGTTCCCAGGGGCATCCCGGCTTTAACGATAGCCACATCCTGGTTATTGCTGTAGATCCTTCCGAAATAATAAACATCAGTATATTTCAGTTCTTTCACCATATTACGGTTGAATGAAATGTTGAAATCGGTGTTCCAGCCGAATTTACTTGCGAAATTGACCGTATGCACAAAGGGTTGGTGGCGGTACGCCTGTAGTAGCTGATAAGGCCGTACCGTGCATAATTCGGGATACCTTCCTGGTTCCCGTTTTTGCCCCATCCGCCCCTGATCTTCAGATCGTTGATGACTTTAATGCCCTTCCAGAAGTTTTCACCTGAAATTCTCCATCCGGCCGAGAAGGCAGGCATGGTCCCCCAGGGATTTGCCAGCTTGGAGGAGCCGTCACGGCGAACGCTTACGGTCAGGTAATATTTGCTTGCATAATCGTAGGTGGCCCTGCCGAAAAACGAAGCGAGAGCCCATTGCTGTATATCGGTCGAGGCAGATACAGTGTTAGCTGCATTCAGGGTTGTTACGGCAACGTTGGAGGGAAAGTCATTTCCCCAGATGTAAGAATCATTGTAATTGTATTTCTGCTGACTGGCTCCCAACAAGGCTGAAAGCTTATGCTTGCCCCATTGTTTGTTGTAATTCAGGGTGTTCTCCCAAAGCCAGGTAAGGGTGTTGCTTTTATCGGCCTGCCCCACACCGTTTTCCTGTCGCCCGTAATTGGTGCGGAAGGGATCAAGATAATAATCCCATTGGTGGCTGGTATAATCGATGCCGAAATTCGTTGTAAACGTAAGGCCTTTGATGATTGTTGCCGTGATATTCAGGTTACCGAAAACCCTAAAATCAATAGCCTTCTGGGCAGGTCCTTCCATATACGCGATTGGGTTTTCCCATGAAGGCTGGAAGGGGTTGGGATCAAATTGCCCGCTATTGCCGGCTTTATAGACATTTAAAAATGGCGGTGTATTCAGGGTGCTCATGATAACACCTCCACGGCCGGAGCTTGCATTATCAGGGGTATCCTCAGTCTTTGAATAAATCATGTTGATGTTGGTGGATGTCTTCAGCCAGGACCTTAATTCATTGTCGAGGTTGATCCTGAAGTTGATCCTGCTGAATTGGGCCGGTTTTATTATACCTGCTTCACTTAGATAACCCAGGGAGGAATAGTAACGGTTCTTTTCATTACCCCCGGAGGCTGAAAGCTGGTATGACTGGTTGAACCCTTTCCCGAAAACGAGGCTGTTCCAGTCGGTATACCCGGTCCATGTGGGATCAAGGGAACCCGGTGAGATCTGGTCCATAAGATCCCTGTATTGTTTTGTATTCAGGGTCTGGATAGGTTTCCTTAACCATGAAGTGCCAATGTATGTTTGGAATTTAATAACAGGAGTGTTTTCCTTTCCCCTGAAGGTTGTGATGGTCACAACACCGTTAGCTGCCCTTGCTCCGTAAATGGCGGCTGAAGAAGCGTCTTTGAGAACACTCATGGAAGCTATATCGCTTGGGTTAAGACCCCTG
>JAPLDN010000421.1 GCA_026391755.1 Bacteroidota bacterium | reverse complement strand
ATCCCTATAACTATTTTCCCCTGGCTGGTAGGGTAAATGGAAACCTCTTCCCGTATCGGATCTCCGTCGGGTTTCAGGATCAGGTTGTTAGCTTTATATTCCTGCCAGATCCTGGTCCTTTCATTGATCTCGGGCGTATTAAGGATAGGGCTCTTGCCGCTGATGTTGCTGTTTGAGCGCATGACCAGGTCGATGCCGACAATGTAAACATGGCCGGAAGCGCCGAAGCCGACACCATATTGAATGATCTTATCTATCTTCTCCGTGGAAATCTGGAGCGTTAGTACACCTATTTTAGTCCCGTTAAGATCGGTTACAGGGCAACCCAGAAATCCATAGGCTTCATGGTTCCCCGGGGGATAGAACTCCAGGTCGGAAAACATTGGCTTGTCCTCGGTAATAACCTTTTTAGTCATCCTGGCAAACCTTGTCCCTGAAAGTTCAGAATTGAAAAGATTTTTCCCGAAATCAGAACTTTTGTTAAGTTCGAACACAAGATTCCCCTTCAGATCGGTGAAGCAGATGTTATGAATACCGTCGGGGATCCAGCTTCTCTGTATCTCGAAACGCAGGTTGTCGGCAAACTCCTGGTATTTGCCCTTTCCGGCCGCTGTGTTTTTTAACCCGCTCTCACCGCCGTATTCGGTAAGATGTTCGAAAAAAAAGATATGATTTTTATCCCTGGCCATTTCGCCCAGGTAAGTGTTGAGATCGGTAAAATAGGTGTTGAGATAATTGATCCGGAGCTGAGAAGTTGTGAACAGGGCCTTTTTTGCCATTATGCTCAATCCCATATAATAATTACGGAAGTTGATGTAACTGAGTGTCGCAAGGGGAATCAGCGAAATTGCCAGAAAGTAAAGGAGCATGGTTTTCCCTATGCCGATATTTTTCAGGGTGCGGTAATCAAATTCAAGGATTGAGCGTCTGATCCTGTTCCCAAAATTGTTGGTCATAATCCTTTGGATTTCACTTTAAATAATATTTCTCTATGGTCTGGAAAACCTCTTGCGGGTTTATGGGTTTGGAAATATAATCATTCATGCCGGCAGCAATGCACTTCTCTTTGTCGCCTTTCATGGCATTGGCTGTCAGTGCTATTATCGGGGTCTTGAAGTTTTTCCCATCTGCATCCTGCCGTATCAGGCGGGTTGATTCTATCCCGTCCATTTCAGGCATCATGACATCCATAAGAATGATATCGAAAGCGGTTTCATGTGCCTTATGCATGGCTTCAATACCGTTGGTGGCTGTAGTTACCTGCCAGCCCCTTTTCCCAAGCAACTGCACGATGATCCTCTGGTTGATAGGTTGGTCTTCAGCTACAAGAATATTAAGTTTCGGACCTGATTTACTGATCTCCATGATCCGGGAATCAGAGCTTTTCTGTTTTGTTTCAAGCTTTAATATCCTTTGAAGCATATTCAACAGCTCAAGCTGAAGAACCGGTTTGAACAGGTAATTGTTGATCCCCTCGGAAGCAAGTTTACGTATGGCATGAACTGATTTGTTGCTGAGCAATACGACAATTTGGGGCTTTTGTGCATCCGGCATGGCCTCAAGCAGCTCGTGGAACTGGTTCCCGGTTTGGCTATTCTGCAGCAAATGATCCATAAATACAACCTTGACCGAGTTGTGCAAATCAGTCAGCATTCGACAACATTCATCAACAGAGGAAGTAATTACGGGGGTAAAGCCCCATTCGATCAGGAATTCTGAAGTTTGACGTGCATGACTTGGTTCGGCATCGGCAATAATCACCCTGGAGCCTTTAAGTTTATCAGGAAGGGCCAGTTTTAGTTCATTATCAGAAGGGATCGGACTAAACAGGGTAAGAGTAAACTGGAAAGTGCTGCCGCTGCCAACCTTGCTGTTTACAATAACTCTTCCGCCCATAAGTTCCACTAGTTTCTTGGAAATAGTAAGCCCAAGACCTGTACCTCCGTAAGTACGGGTAGTTGATTTATCGGCCTGGTGATAAGATTCAAACAGGTTCTCAAGTTTGTCGGGAGGTATGCCGATACCCGTATCCTTTACTGAAAAATTCAGTACATAGGTATTCTCGAGATGTTCAAGGACCTCGACTTTAAGGCAGATATTTCCCTTTTCGGTGAATTTCAGTGCATTGCCTATGAGATTAATCAATACCTGACGTATTCTTGTCGGGTCCCCCAGGAAAATATCAGGCATTCCGGCAGGGTGTTCACAAAAAAATGCAAGGTTTTTCTGGTAGGTTTTTACCGAAAGCAGGTGGACGACCGATTCAAGCAGCTCCCTCAGGCTGAATTCGATAATCTCAATTTCGATCTTGTCGGCTTCAATCTTTGAAATATCCAGGATTTCGTTTATGATCTCAAGAAGTGATTCTCCGCTCTGCTTGATATCGAAAAGCTGCTCTTTATAGTGTTGCGAAAGATCCTCATCCATCAGCATAAGGTCGGTCATGCCGATGATCCCGTTAAGAGGAGTCCTGATCTCGTGGCTCATATTAGCGAGGAATGAACTTTTTGCAAGTGTGGCCACTTCGGCGGTCCGCCTTGCTTTATTAAGTTCGGTAACCGTGTTCTGCAGCTCCACGGTTGCTATTTGCAAAGCATGCTTCTGCTTAAAGAAGTCGATATAGGCCCTGATCTTATTCTGAAGGATCTTCCGGTCAAGGGGCTTGTACAGGTAATCCACCGCCCCGGTCTCATACCCCCTGAAGATCTGCTTTGGCTGACGGTAGGTTGCAGTGATAAAAATAATTGGAATACTTTTTGTTCGCTCGCTTCCTCTCATCAGTTCCGCCGTCTCAAAACCATCCATGCCGGGCATGTTGACATCGAGAAGAACCAGTGAAATTTCATGTTCTATCATGATGGCCAGGGCTTCATTACCCGAAAGGGCCTTGATGATATTGAGTTCCGGGCTGGTAATAATAGTTTCGAGAGTGATCAGGTTTTCCTGTCTGTCGTCGACAATGAGGATGTTAAATTTCTCAGTATTGCTTTCCATTTTAATCGCAGCGGTTATTACCACAAAAATAGGATAATTTGGTTAAATTCAGAATTCCTTTACTTTTGCCTTGAAAATCTTTCTGCATGACCCAGATTCCCAAAACTGCCCTCTTGGACGGCAATAAACGCCAGTACATCTTTTCGATCGTTATTATAGGCATCTTCTTCTTCATCTTCGGATTTGTTACCTGGCTGAATTCAGTGCTGATCCCGTTTTTGAAAGTTGCCTGCGAGAAAAACAATTTCGAATCCTATTTTGTCACGTTTGCATTTTATATTTCGTACTTCGTCATGGCAATCCCTTCGGCCTTCCTCCTGCGTAAAGTCGGATTCAGGAACGGAATGTAACTTGGGCTCATCGTAATGGCCCTTGGCGCCCTGCTTTTCATCCCGGCAGCATATACCAGGATGTTCGGGCTCTTCCTGACAGGGCTTTTTGTGCAGGGCACAGGACTGGCCATATTGCAAACAGCATCCAATCCATATGTCACGATTCTCGGGCCTATAGAAAGCGCGGCAAAAAGGATCAGCATCATGGGGATCTGCAATAAGATCGCAGGCGTGATCAGCCCGCTCATTCTCGGGGCCATCGTGCTTGCAGGGATGGACAAATTTGATAAAAAGTATTTAAGCTCCCTTGACGAAATCCAGAGAAATATAACCCTCGATGCCCTTGCAGGAAGGATCATCATACCCTATATCGTAATGGCCGTGGTGCTGATCCTTCTGGCAATCCTGCTGAGATATTCAAGCCTGCCCGATATCAATACCGATGAGGAAGAGGTGGAGGATAAAGAATCCCATCACACCAGGACAAGCATTTTCCAGTTTCCCCAGCTCGTTCTCGGGGTAATTGCAATATTCCTATACGTGTGGGTTGAAGTCATTGCGGTTGATACCATAATCAATTTCGGAAAATCCCAGGGGATAGGCTTTGAGCTTTCAAGGTATTTTGCATCGTATACCCTGGCAGCTATGGTAATTGGGTATATCATCGGAATAATCACAATTCCGAGATATCTCAAACAGGAATTTGTATTGGCAGTCTCTGCCTTGTTCGGTATCATTTTTGTGATCTGCGCTCTTCTTGCCACAAAAGCACCTTACCAGTCCTCGATGCTGATCAGTTTGGGGAATTTCTCGCTTTCGCTTCCGTTTGACCTGAGTGTCTTTTTCATCGCTTTGCTTGGCCTTGCAAACGCAATAATGTGGCCCGCGATCTGGCCCCTTGCTATTGACGGCCTTGGGAAATTCACAAAAATAGGTTCATCGCTGCTGATCATGGGAATTGCAGGCGGGGCTTTGCTCCCCCTGGCTTACGGCAGACTGGCCGATATGTTCAGCCCGGTATCGGCATACTGGATCACAGTGCCGTGTTATGCATATATTCTGTATTATGCGGTGAAGGGACATAAGATCAGGGCATGGAGATAATAATTATTTACGATTTACGATTTCAGGTAAATCGTAAATCAATCTTCAAGTCGTAAATCGTAATTTCTAATTCGTAATTCGTAAATCAATTATGCAACCAACCTTACTGATCCTTGCTGCCGGAGTGGGCAGCCGTTACGGCGGACTTAAACAGCTTGACCGCATTGGCCCTAACGGGGAAACACTGCTTGATTACTCAATCTATGATGCTGTGAAGTCGGGTTTCGGCAAAGTGGTCTTTGTCATTAAGGAAAGCCTTGAAGCAGGTTTCAAAGAGATGTTTATCAACAGGCTTCAGGATCATGTTGAGGTGGATTACGTATTCCAGGAAATATGGATGGTCCCCGAAGGCGTCCTTGTATCAGATGAAAGGCAAAAGCCATGGGGGACGGGCCATGCTGTTCTTATGGCAGAGGACCATATTGACAGGCCTTTCGCGGTGATCAATTCGGATGATTTTTACGGAAGAATGGCCTATGAGGCGCTTACCGGCTACTATAAAAACTGGACACATGAGCGGGAAAACGATTACTGCATGGTTGGTTACCATGTGGATAAAACCCTCTCTGAGTTTGGTTCCGTATCTAGGGGAATCTGGGGGGTATAGTATACAAAGAAGGAGATCATCCGGCTGTGAAAATTTCACCCGACTCCATTGTCTCAATGAATTGCTGGGGGTTTACTCCTTCATTTTTTGGCCACCTTAAAACCGGATTCGAAGCTTTTATCAGGAATAATTATGAGAACCCGAAAGCCGAATTCTATATCCCCTCTGTTGTAAATATGCTCATCAAGTCGGGACAGGCTGGTGTTAAAGTGCTTTCCTGCGACGAACAATGGTTTGGAATGACCTACCAGGAAGACCGGACTTTTGTTGTAGACAGCATCAGGGCGCTCATTCATAAGGGTGTTTATCCCCAAAAATTATGGTGATAAGCAATGGATACGAAAAAAAAGCGTTAATTTTGTTGTATAATTAAATGAACATGACGCTACAGCGAAATTCTTTATTGGCAATCATAATCCTGGCTGCCTCAGTTTTGGTTCTTCCTATGACCGCTAAATCACAGATTCTCAATGAGAAAACGAAGAAAAAGATCCATGTGGGTCTCGGGATGTTTACCGACATTTACATGAATGTCCCCTCAGGTTTAAAAACACGCACAATAAATCAGGGCTTTACAGCTCTCGTAGCATACCGTGTTCCTTTCGGAAAAAGCAATTTCGGGTTCGGTATCGGCTTACAGGTTTCCATTCATAATATGTATGGCAATTTCCTGTTCAAAAGCTATACCGACTCCACCACGATGACCAAGATCAATGATACCGTCGGTTATAAAAGGTCAAAACTGGTCATGCCATATATTGAGTTGCCTATTGAATTTCAATTGGTGACCAAATTCAAATTTGCTGTCGGACTGGGATTTAAAGTTGGCTATATGCTGCCTGCCCATACCAAGTATGTGGGAGATGAGTACCAGGCCGATCTCCAACCCGAGGACACACAGGTAAGGATCAAGTACCGGAATGTTCTGAACATGGACAAGTTCGCTTACGGTCCCACTTTGCGAATCGGTTATAAGTGGTTTAACCTTTTCGGATATTACCAGCTTTCTTCAATTTTCCAGAAAGGGAAAGGCCCCGATATCTATCCCATCACAGTCGGGTTCATGATCAGGCCCTTCTAATCAAAGCATCATCAGGGAAAACAATATACCGGCACCAAGACAGAGCCCGGTATAAACTTCTTTTGGGGAATGGCTTCCATCGGCCAGCCTTGCAAAACCCAGTAATCCGCAGAGAAGTATCAGGAATGAAATAAGGATTTCATGGGGAGTCCCCTGCCTTATGCTCAAACCTATCCAAAAGCCTGTCACCCCGCCAATACCTGCCATATGCAGGCTGATTTTAAAAAAGAAGTTTACAAACAAGCAGATTATAATAAGCAGGGTAGCGCCCAGCATGAAATAGCTGAATAGTACAGAGAGGCTGATACTTTTCAGCAAATAATAGGTGAGATAATAAAAAACACCGATTGAAAGAAGGGGCATGATCCTCTCCTCCCTTTTTTCCATAAACAAAGATGAAACAAGCTTTACCCTGAACAGGAAGAAAATCATCAGGAAAGGACATACTACTGTAGTCAGTAAAACAGAGCCCATCAGGATCAGTATCTCTTTGACAGGAAGAAGCCCAATAAAGAAAGAATGTGCCTGAAGCATAAGGATCAGGGTAAGGAATGGCATAAGGACCGGGTGAAACAGGCCTGAGATGATTCTCGCCAGGGAGTTACCGTTATTCATATTTTGGTTTGATCAGAGTTCCTTCCTAAGCCTGGCAACGGGTATCCTCAGCTGCTTGCGGTATTTAGCGATAGTTCGGCGTG
The DNA here is from genome assembly GCA_026391755.1 of Bacteroidota bacterium. Classification (GTDB taxonomy): domain Bacteria; phylum Bacteroidota; class Bacteroidia; order Bacteroidales; family FEN-979; genus CAIRDP01. The sequence continues at coordinate 2,599 of JAPLDN010000421.1, read as the reverse complement.
CGATATTATAGCCTTTTTTCTGTAATATTTCCTCAAGTTCCTCATCGGTACGAGGCGAGGATTTATTTTCCCCTTCTATTGTGTCGTTTAATATTTTCTTGATCTCCCTGGTTGATACCTCTTCCCCCATTTGATTTTGCAATGATTCCGAGAAGAAGCTTTTTAACAGGAAAGTACCGAAAGGCGTCTGAACATATTTTGAATTGGCAACCCTGGAAACCGTACTGATATCCAACCCGACTTTATTGGATATATCTTTCAGGATCATAGGCCTGAGCCTTGTCTCGTCACCTGTTTGAAAATAATCCTTCTGATAGTCAAGGATAGCCTTCATTGTAACATAAAGCGTTTCCTGCCTCTGTTTGATCGCATCAATGAAACCCCTTGCAGCATCGATCTTTTGTTTAATAAAGGTCAGGGCTGCTTTTTCGCTGCTGCTGATCTTCTTTTTCTTATGATTATAATCCTGGAGCATGCTCACATACTCCCTGTTTATCGAAAGCTCGGGAGCATTCCTCGAATTGAGGTTCAGTTCGATCTCCCCTTCATTGATGGCGATTACAAAATCAGGTACCACGTACTGGCTGCTCCTCACTTCTTCACTTATAGTGAACCCTGGCTTAGGGTTAAGCTTGGTTATCTCTTCAATGGCTTCTTTCAGTTCTTCCTCGGTGATATGGGCCTTTTGAAGTATCTTTTCATAATGTTTTTTTGAAAACTCGTCAAAATAATATCTGACGATCACTTCTGCAAGATCCGTTGCATAGGTCCTGTCGTTCTTGTACTGAAGCTGCAACAGCAAGCACTCCTGAAGTGTTCTTGCCGCAATACCAGGGGGGTCGAATCCCTGGATAAGTTTCAGGGCTTCCAGCACCTCCGCTTCGGTGGCTTCAATATTCTGGTTAAAAGCAAGGTCGTTGATCAGTGCCGGGATCTCCCGGGTAAGGTACCCGCTTTCATCAATGTTCCCTATTATAGTTGAAGCTATAATGAACTCTTTATCGGGGATCTTCTGAACCCCCATCTGGGCAAGGAGGTACTCCTGGAAACTGACCCCGGAGACCACAGGGGATTCCCAGGCTTCATCGTCGGGGCTGCGGTTGTTCGAGACTAATTTGTAATCGGGAATATCGTCCAGGTCAAGGTAATCTTCATAGGAAAATTCATTATCGGCTTTCAGTTCTGAATGGTCATCATCCTCATCAGAAAAACTGTCTTCGTCACCATCAATGGAGTCAGGCGTTGTTTCATCGGTGATCTCTTCGGGATCAACTAAATCGGTTGTTTCTTCGAGGGCCGGATTATCTTCAATTTCCTGTTTTATTCTTTGTTCAAGAGATAGCACGGGTTGTTGCAGCAAGCGCATCACCAACACCTGCTGGGGTGAGAGTTTTTGGAGTAATTTTTGTTGTTGTCGTTGATGAAGCATAGAACAAAAATACAAAAATAATATCCCTTTGTACAGAATGGATTCCTGATCGGCAAATAAACTGGCAATATCGACTAATTAAGCTTGTCCGTCTATTATGCGGGCCGCCTCATATTGAATTGCCTAATTTTGTTCCATCCAAATAAAATCAATCATGAACACGGAACGACCTTTTTGGGTGACTTTCCTCATCAACTGCGTGATCTGGGTATTTGTTTTTTTTATTCCGTTTCTTTTAATGGAACCCAGGGGAGGAATACCTTCATATCTCCTAAGGGTAGGTGCCACCACGGTTCTGACCGGCATTGTTTACTATTTCAATTACCTTTTCCTCATACCGAAATACCTGTTTAAGAAGAAATTCCTGGCCTATATACTTGTTATACTGCTAACACTCGTGATCTCCTGCATTCTTGTTGACCTGTATTATTATTTTGTTGTGTCGGTAGTCCAGAACTGGCACCACCGCCCCGAGCCGATTTTCAGCCGGGGCATGTGGGTGCCTTTATTTCCCCTGCTTACAGGGATTGCAATAGGGATCAGTATCCGGCTGGCCAGGGAATGGGCAAGAGTCGAAAAGGAGCGCAGGGAACTGCAGGGAGAAAAACTTCTTTCGGAACTGGCTTTTCTGAAATCCCAGGTCAATCCGCATTTTCTTTTCAATACACTTAACAATATATGTTCCCTGGCAAGAAAAAAATCGGATGACACAGAGCCGGCGATCATCAAGCTTTCCCAGATCATGAGATATATGCTCACCGAATCCAGGCAGGACAAAGTCGGGCTGGAGGAGGAGGTTGAATATCTTAATAATTTCATTGAACATCAGAAGATCAGGCTTGCCGACAAGGTCAGCATCCGTTTTGATATTGAGGGCGACCTCTCGGCGATTCAGCTGGAACCCTTACTCCTGATACCGTTTGTGGAGAATGCGTTTAAACATGGAGTCAGTTACAACGATAAGTCAAGTATAAATATAGAACTCAAAACGGTTTCGGGTGAGTTGTCATTCATGGTTGAAAATTCCAAACCGACTGTGAAAGATACTTTAAAGCTGGAGGAAGCGGGGATAGGACTTAAAAATGTACGCCGTCGCCTGGAATTGCTTTACCCAGGCAAACACCAGCTCGAGGTCCTGGATTCGGCATCAAATTATCATATTATGCTAAA